>JAPOPJ010000127.1 GCA_026712925.1 Nitrososphaerota archaeon | reverse complement strand
TGTTTCCAATTATCATGTGAGTGTATTTGGACATATAGCTTCGAATTTTCAGCAATAATGGCATTAATTTTTGATAATGTTGTCAGGCCATTTGATCGTGGTTAAGATGTGAAACAATTTTTGCTTTCTCTTCATCAGTTAGGCTGTTAAAGTAATTTATTGCATCATGTATTTCAGGCTCATCAAATAAATTCATCTCTCCAATCCCAGGTTTATTTTGGAAAGAATGATATCTAATTTGAAGTTGAAATCATTAAAAGATACATCAGGGTACATTTGTCCAGTACGACGTAAAATTTTTGTTCTTGTTTTATCGCTAGGCCAAAAACTGTATTGTTTATTGTAATCTTTTATTCTCATACTAGTTTTTCACCTTTTTGATTAAAAAACCCAACTAAACATTCCATATTTTGAGACAGGCATAATTGAGAGAAATTTGAGAAATTGTTTAGTAATAAACTCTGATTTTTCATCATTTAATTACTGTCACTCTACCTAATATATTCACCCCAAACCTTTGGATACAAGATCGCCTCTCCATGATTAGGTCAACTTTATTCATGTCTAATTCTCCAAATTGATATTTTTTAGACATGATGCTACAGATTTTTGCCGTCCGTTTACGCCAGATATTACCATCTATGCAGACAATGCAGAGACTAACAAGGTGTGACAAAGCTATGATTTCTCTTTAGACACGCTGTGGCTATTTATGCATCAAATTTCTTACACCAGTCTTCAATGATGTGCATTAAACCCTCATCAACTAAAACAGTACAGAATGCTTCAGAAAAGCTTGTGCACGTTACCAAAAACCTCTACAACAGGCATGATTGTGTGGCATAGGGAAGATCATATTTAGAACATTTTAAATTATAGTATTGTGTAGTTTAGGTACGGTCCTTACATGTTATCATGTTGCCGGGGGTAGCCACAAGTGGCAAGAACCCGGGAGGATCGCCTTATAATATAACAAATCCTCGCCTCTTCCAACCTTTGCCACGATAGTACTTGTGTTGAATCTGATGCCATCTGTCTTGGCTTTTCACTGTGCGTTATGACCTTGATGTGGGGAGCATAGACAAAAAAAATCTGAAATCTGGAGAAGAACATCCGTGCGGAGATTACCATTTTTGACTTTTCCTTTTATCCTGCCCAACGTGGAGTGAAATTGCATCACATATCGCAAGTCGTATCTATTCACGTACCAAGATAGTTTGTGTATGGATAGAGAAGAATGGTATGTGCTCAGATCCATCTTCAGCCTAGGCAGTGAAAAACATGAACTCATACAAAACCATGACTAAAAACAAAACAGACATGAGTAAATACGAAGAATGCATCCTAGCTAGAATGAAACCAAATAAAACCAAATATATGACTACATAATAAAAGGAACTGATGAACAAATATCAAAAGTTGTTGTATAATGTGTGGGCGGATTTATAGTATAATTGAAAAGAATCACAGTCTTGATAGTAGGGGTACAGATGAATACTGGCAAGCGCCAGAAAGTCTCAAACCATACATAAGTTATCTCAAAGATGCGAAAAAACATTGCAAAGAAACTCGTATCACCTTCAAATGGAAGGAGCATAATAAAACATCAAAGAACAAATCAAAGCAAAACAAACAACAGCGCACAAAAAACAAGTCAAAACAAAACAAACAACAACCCGCAAAGCAAGAATCCACAAATAATGTGTGGGTTAGTATTGATGATATTGACGATACAATCAAACAGAGAATACTAGATGAGCCAGACAACACCACACTATTTGAGTACGATGTGGATTCCAAGTTCAGATACAATGATCGAATAAAGATCACCAGTACCAATACTAATAAAATGTTGATATGTCTAGAACACAAACCAAAAACCAAACATCTCTTAGTGGCACCCAACACATCACAGATAAGCAAGCAGATTGATGCTATGATTAAACTCAAGAACAAACCAATTTCCGAATACGTCCCATTACGAAGACTCTTTACAAAGCGTGACGAGTCTAGTTGGCCAGATGTTCAGAGAAGTGAAATCAACAGATGGTTCATACTTGACAAAAACCGAGTGGGTGCCTCCCAGCAGATGGAGTTTGTAGAAAAGGCACTCGGCACCCAGGATTTTGCGCTCCTAGAAGGGCCACCGGGCTCAGGAAAGACAGCCACGCTCTGCGAGTTAGTCATGCAACTAGTATCAAGTGGAAAGCGCGTGTTGTTTTGCGCATCTACACACGTAGCAGTAGATAACCTGCTTGAGAGATTAGAACCATTAGCACTCAAAGATGACCTTATTCCTCTCCGCATAGGTGATTCTCCCAAAATGTCAGACAGTACAGCCAAATTCCGATATGAGGAATTTACAAAAACCGTAAAGGACAATATCTACAGACAATTATCAGAATTGAAAAATAAAAATAGAGCACAAAACATGTTGTATGATGTAATACAACAAGATGACATACTAGAGAGAATGGTCCGAGACTGTGCAAACTTGGTGTGCGGAACCACTATCGGCATACTACAACACCCTGATATCAAGAATGGAACTATTGATTTATTTGATTATTTGATCTTAGATGAGGCATCAAAGACAACATTCCATGAGTTTCTCGTATCTGCCATACATGCTACAAAATGGATTGTTGTAGGTGACATCAAACAACTTGTGCCGCACACAGACCAAGCAGAGATCGCAGCCCACCTCAAACCCCTAGTAAATGGACCTGTAGGTGATGCATGTGTAGATGCATTCTTAGTACATAATCAAAAACGCACTATCATAGTAGCTACAGAAAATGATACTGTCAAAACAGCATATCATGAGCAGTGCAACAAGCTCAAAGTCGATATTCAACATGCTGGACCCATAAAACGAGATCAGATAATGCTTGATACACCAAAGGCCTTGGCAAATATCGATCCCCAAGATTCCAACATGTTGATCCGTGGTTTTGATGATATATGCACAGAGGCAAGGAAGAAAAAAGATGGTGAAAAAAAGGTGAAAATATGGAGATATGTCAACAGGAATAAGAGTCAAAAACCAGTGTGGGCAGAAGAAATGGCATGGCGTATAAGCAGACACACTACCACAGGTATGTTAGATTCCACTGCCAAGCGGCTTGCTACAGAAACAGAAGAACTCATGCCAACATCTAACTACAACCAAGTAAATGATGGAATCAACAATGTGAAAAAATATGCACTGCCATCTATTCTGGAGATCCTCCAGCAAGGATTTGACCTTGGTGATGAATCAGACAAAGCAGACACAACCATGCGCAATGGACTTCCAGAAAAGTCACTACACGCTAGACATGTGCTTTTGACATACCAGCACAGAATGCACCCTGACATTGCAGAATTTTCAAAAAAGCACATGTATGATAGTAAAGCCCTGCTTACGCCAGACCATATGAAATCAGAGCGCTCATGGGAGTATAACGTGTACAGGAGTAGGACAGTTTGGATAGATATACACGGAAAGTCATCAAGAGGAAAAATAGGTACCAGCTATCGCAACATAGAGGAAGCAAACCAAGCCATTCAAGAGCTCAAAAAGTTTTGCGAATTTGCCCTGAAACACAAAAAGAAAGATACAAAACCATGGACTGTTGCAATACTTTCATTTTACACAGGCCAGATTGCAGAAATGAGACCACTCATACAGAAATTTACTGGTCAATACAATGCTCATTCATTCAAGTACACCAGGAATGGTAAGCCAGTAGTGTCCATTGATCTGCGTACGGTAGATTCGTTTCAGGGTCACGAGGCAGATATCGTGATTCTGAGCATGGTAAGAGGAGGGGTCAAAAGTAATCCATTCCTAGACAATCCAAACCGCATCAATGTGGCAGTCACTAGAGCCAAATATCAGCTTGTAGTGATTGGTAATAAGCAAGCTATGCCAAGAGATGACTCCCTGCGTTATGTCTTGGCAGATATGCTAGGACAGGTAGCGATGAAATGATACAGACAAGAGACATGCTAGAATTAAAGAGTAGCATACAGGTACAGTGTTTTGTGATAGAGGCAACTTTACTTGCTGGCTTCAAGACACACTACTTGCTACCCATACTAGTACACATGAATGATTCAAATGGAGCCACGGCTGATTCTCTTACCAAGGAGTTATTTCTGAGCCGAGCGGTAGGAAGCTTGTTGCTTGAAAAGTGCGCCCACAGAGAACTCTCAACTGAAAACCAAAATGGTAAATACCACATAACAGACAAGGGAGTTGAATCTCTGAATGAAAAAAAGATATTTGACACTAGACATGGTGTATGGTTGATACATTATACAGACTGCCCCTTGATTCCCAAGGAGTATAGAATGCTACACATATCAAATGGAGATAAAGTTGAAGGTTACATCAATGAGCAGGCAAAAATACCAAGTAAACATGATAATATGAGACATGACAAGTCAGATATGTGGGATTTTGGTGGAGTGCAACCCGAAGCTGAGCTATTACCTAGACACATACAAAAATTAGAGGATGCACACATGATAACCATGATGGAATCTGATGTGTGTGAACTTGTGCCAAAAAAGATAGAGTCATATGGAAAAAAGTTTCCCAGTAGCATATCTGCCATTTTGACTTGGGATGTAGGAATAGACAAGTCTTCTTTGTCAATTAGTATGTCAGGTGCAATACCTGAAAGCAACAGGCAACAAATCTCTGGTAAGCAGACATTTGACGGGCCCAAGGTATCACATAGTAAGATATGGGAAGGACTTTTGAGAAGCTTGGAGATGGATAGTGATGATGAATATTATATGTGAATCAAATTTTGTAAGGCATTTATTCAAATGTATTACTGCTTTATGTACGATTTGAGTGTGCTGTGTAAAAATTAGCAATTCTAATGCTAACTGCTTTTGTGACAATATAATCAATTGTGATATCCCAAAAGTAGTTCGCATTAGAACTTTGCTTGTATATCTGCCTAGGAATGCTGAGGATTTGCCAAAAGCCTCAAATTTGTGGGATAACCTTCAGATCATTTTAAATTAAAGTATTGTGTAAGTTAGGCACGGTCCTTACATGTTATCATGTTGCCGGGGGTAGCCACAAGTGGTAAGAACCTGGGAGGATCGCCTTATAATATAACAAATCATCTAAATAGCAAAAGCGCAGAGTTTGGTGAAGACCCCTACGTCAGAACAATTTAAATTATAGTATTGTGTAAATTAGGTACGGTCCTACATGGTAGCATGTTACCGGGGGTAACCACCGAGTGGTGAGAACCCGGGAGGATCGCCTTATAATATAACAAATCATCGCCTCTTCTGACCTTTGCCGCGATAGTACTTGTGTTGAATCTGATGCCATCTGTCTTGGCTTTTCACTGTGCGTTATGACCTTGATGTGGGGAACATAGACAAAAAATCTGAAATCTGGAGAAGGACATCCGTGCTGGGATACCATTTTTGACTTTTCCTTTGATCCTGCCCAACGTGGGGTGAAATTGCATCATAGATCGCACGTAAGTCATTTCAGATGTCATCCGCCTCCTCATGCTATTGGTAAATGACTCATAGTATGCTATGCCTTCGTCTTGGCTATCCTCTAGAAAAAATTGGAATTTTTCGAGGCATGTCAGCAGTGTATAGATCCTGCGTAAACTATCATAGATCGTGAACAGACACGAAAAATTCAAATAAAATTAAGAAGACATGTTTACATATACATGAATCACAATTCTGAGATACCTAATTTTGTACGAAATATTGTAACAGCAGAAGACAAACGATTACGTGTGATGGCAGGTCCAGGTACCGGAAAATCCACTGCATTGATGTTGCGAGTAAAACGACTGCTTGAACAAGGTCAAGAACCCACTCGCATTTTGGCAGTTACATTTACACGTACAGCAGCTACCAGCCTTATCAAAGATCTTACTGAACTCGATGTTGTTGGTTGTGAAAAAGTCAATGCAGGCACACTTCACTCATATTGTTTTTCACTTTTAAACAAAACAGATGTTTTTGAATATCACAGCCGCATACCCCGTCCAATCTTTACCTTTCCCAAATCAAATTCTCTACAGTTTGAGGGAGGAATAATGCTCAGTGATTTGACCATGGTACAAGAATTTGGAAGTAAACGTAGTTGTACAGAACGTATACATGGATTTGAATCTGATTGGGCAAGATTGCAATATGAGCAGCCAGGTTGGCCTACAGATCCAACAGACAGATTATTTAAAGATCATTTGAGTGCATGGCTTAATTTTCATAGAGCCATGCTTCTTGGTGAGCTTGTAACAGAAACACTGCATTTTCTTCGTAACAATCCAGAGTCAGATGTCATTGGAGCATTTGATCATGTGATAGTTGATGAATATCAAGATTTGAACCGAGCTGAGCAGGAAGTTA
>JAPOPJ010000254.1 GCA_026712925.1 Nitrososphaerota archaeon | reverse complement strand
CACTAGAACAAGATGACTTTACCGTACAAACTGCACGTTTTACAAGCCCACCAAAATGGCACATTGGGCATGTAAGCTGGATTTATGAGGCCATACTAAGCAAGATAAACAAAAAATACACATTTTTCTCTAAAGAGTTTTCAGAATATTTGAACTCATACTATCAACAATTTGGCACTCCAAATGATAAGGGAGAACGCGGTATAACATCTAGACCTACACTTGAGGACATACTTGAATACTTTGATTTGATAACTCGGAGAGTCAAAAAAGTCATCAATAGAAAAAACCTAAGCAAGGAAGAAACTCGCCTCCTCACCATGGGGATTCATCACGAATGCCAGCACCAAGAACTACTTGTATATGATATACAGCACTTGCTTGCAGCAGAGTACACGCCGGTAAAACATAATACTCGCCCAAAGCAAAAACCTGCTAAAAACAAACCAATCAAAATAGATGGCGGACTATACACTATGGGGTATAATGGTAATGACTATTGTTATGATATAGAGCTGCCAGAGCATAAAGTGTACCTAAATGAATACAGTATAGATTCACACCCTGTAACAAATGCACAATACATGGAATTTATCAAAGACGGCGGATATGAAAACTATACTTTTTGGCTCTCAGACGGATGGGAAAAAGTCAAAGAGAACGGATGGCGTGCACCTATGTACTGGAAAGAGACTAAAGATGGCTGGATTACAAACAGCTTTTCAGGAAATGTGATTAATCCAAATGAGCCAGTATGTCATGTGAGCTATTATGAAGCAGATGCATACTGTAAATGGGCAGAAAGGCGACTCCCTACAGAAGCAGAATGGGAAAAAGCAGCATGCTGGAATGAAAAAAAGCAAGAAAAGACCACATTCCCATGGGGAAATGACTCACCTACAGAAAAGAGATGTAATTTGTTAGAGTCACACATATGGGGGTGTACTGATATTTCCTCATACCCCAAAGGGGCAAGTCACTATGGATGTCAACAAATGATTGGCAATGTATGGGAGTGGACATCATCAGAATTTACAGGGTATCCTGGATTTGAGTCCGGCTTTGATGAATATAATGACAAGTGGTTTACAGGACAAAAGGTATTACGTGGTGGCTCGTTTGGCACGCCAATGATATCCATACGGGCAAGTTATAGGAATTTTTTCAGATTAGATGAAAGATGGATGTTTTCAGGGTTTAGGTGCGCAGGAGACTAAACCCTAGATGCAAGCGTGAGGGAATAGTAATTTTTCTCATCTTGCCATGTTTGCAAAATTATGAATCCTGCATCTTTTAGCAGTTTTTGAATTTGGTCTAGGCTAAACTTGTAAGAGTATTCAGTGCGTATAGTTTCATTTTTTTTCAAATATATGGTTTTACCAGATTTTGAGATTATTACAGTTTGGTCCACAAGTGATTTTACATGCATCTCGATTCTCTGCTGTTTTGTATCATATACTGCTACATGTTCAAAGTTTGTCACATCAAAATCAGCATCAAGTTCATTGTTAATTCTTGATAGTATGTTGAGATTAAATTCGGCAGTTACACCTTGTGAGTCATTATATGCAGACTCTAGTGTGTGGTTATCTTTAGTTAAATCTAGCCCGATAAGAAACAAGTCGCCGGGCTTTATGGTGTTATGTATTGTTTTTAAAAAGTCACGGCCATCTTTAGGTGTGAAATTCCCATAACTAGAGCCAAGAAAGATTACAAGGTTCTTTTTTTGGTCAAATCTTTTGAGAAACTCTAGGCCGCCTTCGTATGTGTCAATAATTCCAGTCACGTGTAGTTTTTTATATGTAGCAAGTAATTGCTCAGAGCTTTCTACTAAAATATCAGATATGTCAATTGGGAAATATTCCAATGGACCATCATACCTAGCAAGAACATCAAGGAGCAATTGGGTCTTTACAGATGCACCGCTTCCAAGCTCTACTAGTCTGCAACCCGTTTTGACATATTTTTGCAAGTCATCTTGGAGTGATTCAAGCAAAGATAATTCGGTTCTAGTCGGATAGTACTCTGGCAGTTTGCATATCTTTTCAAACAATGCAGAGCCCTTGGAGTCATAAAAGAATTTAGAGTTGATGAATTTTTGCTTACAGTCAAGACTGTACAGTATCTCATCAGCAATAGATTTTTCTATCCTTGCACTATGTGGCTTAAAGTACCGGAGCCTGGAATCCACTATGAATTTTTTATAATCCAGGTTTTTTTGAATCGGATTACTCAGGATTTACCAGCATTTTTAATATACATAAATGTCTTCTCACAGACAATATTTGCTACCAGACATGATAATGACATTATTAGTGTAGATTCTATATATAGTTCCTCATCAAGTAATGGCTGTTTTATTGGAAGCTATGCTACTGATGGTAATTTCGTGAAATGCTAAAGACTGAGCACATGTAGCATTCCTTGATATATTACCAAATCCAACATTATATCATGAGCGAAATTCTGCGCGTGGAGCACCTAAAGAAATACTTTGTAAAAAAAAGCCTCTTTGATTCAGATGAAATCACAGTAAAGGCAGCAGATGATGTCTCATTTTCCATAAAGAGTGGGGATGTATTTGTTCTGGCAGGTGAATCAGGCTCTGGCAAGTCCACAATTGCCAAGCTGATTTTAAGGTCCATAAAGCCAGACTCTGGTAAAATCATATTTGATGGTAGTGAGGTTGCAGATGATGGGAATAGTCTGAGAAATATCAGAATGAACTGTCAAATGATTCACCAAGACCCGTATGATTCAATAAATCCACGCATGAAGGTGGGCAATATCATTTCAGAACCGCTTGAAATTCACAATATGGGAAATAAAGAAGAGCAAACCAGACGAGTCCTAGAGGTGCTAAAAGAAGTCAGACTAGAGCCAGCAGATGGTATAATTAAAAAATATCCACACATGCTTTCTGGTGGGCAACGACAAAGAGTCGTGCTTGCAAGGGCACTTGCTACAAAACCAAGAGTAATACTTGCAGACGAGCCCGTATCAATGCTAGATGTATCAATCAGAGCCGAAATGTTAGAATTGATGTACGAGTTGCAAAAAAAGCACGGCATTTCATTTGTATATATCACACATGACTTGGCAACTGCCAGACATTTTGGCCATGATATAGGAATCCTCTACAAGGGAAAGATTGTAGAGACAGGCCCTATTGCAGATGTTCTTTCAAATCCAAGACACCCATACACCCAAGCACTCATTGATGCAATATCTGAACCAAATCCAGAGAATGCATCCAAAAAAAAGAAGATCAGAATAAGAGAGCCACCGGGTAAAGATGCTCCAGGATGCAGATTTGCCAACAGATGTCCATATGTAGTGGAAAAATGCTCAACAGAGCCCGATTTGATTGAAGGTGAGCCGGGACGCTTTGCCGCATGCTGGGTTGACATATAATCTAAAACGACAACATCCACATATCATCATGGTATAATCAGCACACATTACACATCATGATATGGTCAGCACACATTACACATCATGATATGGTCAGCACATATCAGGATACCTGTGGCATCCGCCTGTCCTTGTATGTAACTACATTGGAGACACCGTTTTTTGGATATACTCCATAGATTAACTTGGCCTTTTGAACTACCGAGTCCTTGAGAGATACCATGATGAATTGACTCTCCCGAGAACGTTCTTCTAGTATTTTTGCAAGCCGCTCAGAGTTGGGCGCATCAAGGTGAGCATCAATTTCATCAAAGAGATAAAATGGAGATGGCTGTAATTTCTGGAGTGCAAGTACAAATACAATAGCAGCTAGTGTCTTCTCACCGCCACTAATTGATGTTGATTCTCTTTTGGGCTTGTTTGGGAATTGAATAAGATAAGAGATTCCCGAATTGAATATATCATCTTCGTTTTGCAACTCTAGCCAAGCATTACCACTAGTCATATTTTTAAATATGAGACGTATCTCTTTGTCCACTTTATCAAACGCATCAAGAAATACTTGGCGTTTTTCCTTTTCGACACCCTCGATGAATTTTACTATTCTGTTTCTCTCATCCTCAAGTGCATTTTTTCTCGGAGACCATGCACGATATCCTTCATACACCTTGAGATAATTTTCAGGCGCCTTTGCATTAAGTGATTCTAGTGATTGTTTCTCAACTGATAGTGCCTGCACCATCGGGGCAACATCAAAGTCATCCATACCCATATCACTACTAGGCAGTTTTGCAATCTGTCGTAGCTTGAGCTCAGTACCTACTAGTTCCTTTATGTCTCTATCCAGTGAGTCAAATTTTCTCTGTAGTGTGTTGATATCTTTTGTTATATTTCGCTCATCAGCAGATAGTTTCTTTATCTTGACATCATATTCTTGAATATTACCAATGGAAGAGCCAGATGATGATATGAGGTCCTGTTCTTTTTGCCGCAGTTCCACTAGATAATCATGTTTTAGTTTCATTATCTGTGTGCGTTTTTCAATATCGGACTCAAGTGTATTGACTTCTTGTAATAGTGATGACTCTTCATCCTTGAGGCGACGTGTAGCAGATTGCTCTGCACCATCATCGACCTGTAGAGATTTTAGCTTTGATGATGCCTTATCATATTTTTCCATAATTTGTGTGCGCATATACTCAAGTTCTGACTTTTTTTCATTAATCCTTGAGAGATCTTGAGCAATCCTATCCTGCTCCCCGTCTGCATAATTCTCTTTTGTTATTTCAATACGTTCAGATATGGACTCGATATGAGACTGGCAAACTGTCTTCTCTGCAACAAGACTAGAAGATTTAGAGTGTAATTCAGACATCCTAGATTCTAGTTGTTTTTGAAACACATCCGCAGAGGTCATTCTAGACTCCAAATTAGTAAGCACCTCAGAGGCAGAAGTTTGAGCATTTTCAGAGACTGAGCGTCTCTTTGCATAGGTTGCAATTGATTGGCCCATCTTTTCAAAAGAGTTTTTTTGCTTTTGTCTATATCTTTTTATGAGTTTAATTGAAGAGAAAAGCCCCTCAATGTCAGTGCTCATTGATATGAGCTTTGTAAGCTTGGATATCTTGGAATTAATATCAATAACTACCGTATCTCCTCTTGCCTCAAAAAACTCACCATCTAGTGATACTGACTTGTACCCGGATTTAGATAGTGTACGGGCAGTCTCTTTTGTATCTGCAAGTATAATATTGCCAAAAAGAAATGTCTTGAGTCCAACATATTGATAGTCGCACCTTACATAATCAGACAGTACACCAAGGACACCAGAACGTTTTGGCAGATTTAGTGAAAAATTTGGTATTGCCTCAAGTGGAATTATCTTTAGTTTGGGAAGTTTTTTTGAGCGTGCAAACTCTGCAATATCAAGTAGTGTGGCAAAGTCCTTCACAATTACTGCCTTTAGCCAGTCGGAACTCACTGCAAGTACAGAGCGCTCATACTTTTTATCCCAAGAGATCAGCTCATATGCCAAACCAATTATTCCTAGCTTGTCTGCATCTACCTTTAGTTTTGCAACAGTATAATCCTCGTGCATGAATCCCTTTACTGTTTTTATCTTTGATTCATACTGGTTTGCCGCCTTGTTTGACTTTTCCATAATCATCTCTAAATCATCCATGTCAGTTGTGATCTTTGACCTTTTGGCTTCTAGTTTCTCAATACGCTCAGTAAGATTTTCTATCGTATCTTTGTGGTTTTTAACCACACTTACTAGACGTTGTTTGCTCTCAGATAATTTGGGGATATCATTTTTTAGATTTTCAAGTCTCTCAGAGTTTGAAGTGATCTTGGTATGAGTATCTTGTATTTCATTGTCAATTTTGTCTAGTTTTAGCTTGGCAGTATTCAGATCAGCATTTAAGTTTGAGAGTTTTTTGTCTATCTCTGATTTTCTAGTAGCAACTTGTGACTGTTTTTTTAATACAGTTTTTTGTTGCAAGTCAATTGCCACATTATCATCGTATATCTTTTTCTTTTTAGAGTCGATATCATCAAGGGACTCTTGTGCCAGAGTTATTTCATTAGATAAATTTTCCCGTCTATCATTGATTTCCTGTAGTTCAGATTTAATATCAGGGAGTCTAGACTTTATTTGTTCCATTCTTTTTTGCGACATAGTTATGGTACTATACTCAGCATCATGCTCGCGCTTTGCCTCACTTAGTTCTGTGTCAATTTTTGACTTGGTATTGTTATATTCATTTGCCTGCCCCATAAGGTCAGACTTTTCTGCATCTAATTTACTTATATTAGAAGAGAGTACATCCTTGTCTTTTACAAGCTTTTCAATATCATTAGAGATGACTTGAAGTGAGGATTCTTTTGAGGACTTTGAAGCAAGTGTTGTTTTGAGTTTATTTGCAGCGTCAATTGCCATATATCGTGCTAGTTCTTTTTGAAGAAGGTCGTATCGTAGTTTTTGATTACGCTCTTCTTCGAGTTCTTCAAGTCTCTCCTTTATGCCTTCCATCTTTGTAAGTGCTATTTTTAGACGCACATCTGCATCATCAAGTTCTTTGAGAGCATCAGTCTTTTTCTCATCAAAGTATGATAACCCGAGCATATTCTCAATGGTTGTGCGCTTTTCATCAGAGGTCATTTCAGATATTCTAGTGACTGTTCCTTGCTGGACTGCATTTAGTTGTCCTAGACCAGCGTTTGCCAAATCAAGAAGGTTTAGTATGTGGCTTCGGGTGGTCTTTTTTTTGTTAAAATAGTATGTATTTTCTCCTTTTTCATCCATTTCACGTGTTATTTCTACAGCATCTGAATCAAAAGGTATCTTTCTATCAGTATTATCAAAGTGAACACTAGAGCGGGCCATTCTAGTGCCACGCCTATTCCCCTCAATATCGTGTATTAGTGAGCGTAATTTGTCCACGCGCATTACCTTGGGTTTGTTCTCACCCATTGCAAAAATGATTGCATCAAGTATGTTGCTTTTGCCAGATCCGTTGGGACCAGAGATCGACACCAAACCAGGCTCAAAGTGTACAGTTGTATTTTTGAATCCAAATGACTTGAAGCCAAATATTTCCACTTTTTTTACGTGAACCATTGTAATTATCAGTACACGGGGTTTGATAATCATATTTAACAAGTTTAATTGACCTAATTGAGTAATTTTTCTTGGTTTGCAACTACTTTTTTCGTAGCAGTACGATCACACAAGTAGCCAAATGTGTGGTTGTGAGTGTTGTTGTATGTGCTATTGGATGTATATTTGATGTGTGATTACATGTGTGATCGGCTACACAGTTAGATGTATGACTAGATGTATGAGTAGAGGTATAAGTAGGCATATGACCCCACATGATTCTATGCAGAACTACAAATCCTGCACAACACCGCACACCACATCATGATGGATGTCATGTCTGGTGGTATGTATAGTATGGTGGATGTGGTTGAGTGGTATGGTGTATCTAATCTCCAGAGACGAATCTCTCGCAGGCAGTCTTTGCTTCTACATCAGATGTCTGCTCAATTGGATGCTTCATCAGATATGCACTAGCAGGTTTTATCGGGCCGCCAACGCCACGGTCAAGTGCTATTTTTGCAAGCCTGATCGCATCAATTACAATTCCAGCAGAGTTTGCCTTGTCATCAACATCTAGTCTCACTTCCATGTTGTATGGAATGTTTGCCCACTGTCTGCCTTCAATTCGCATAAACATAAGCTTGGTATTTCCCAGAAATGGTATAAAATCAGAAGGTCCGACATAAATTTGATCATCATCCAATCTTTGATCAAGCTGGCTTTGCACGCTTTCTGTCTTTGATATTTTTTTAGACACTAATCTTTCCTGCTCTTTCATGTTAAGAAAATCTGTATTACCTCCGACATTAATCTGATATGTCTTTTCAATTTTTGTGCCACGATCATTGCACAATTTTGCCAAAGTTCTGTGCACTATGGTAGCCCCTACTTGTCCCTTTATGTCATCACCTATACAAGGGATGTTTTTTTCCTCGAATTTTTTTGCCCACACTTCATCAGATGCAATAAATGAAGGTATGCAGTTTACAAAGGCAATACCAGTATCAAGGCATATTTGAGCCCAAAATTCTGTTACCTTGTCTGAGCCAACAGGCAAATATGAGACAAGTATTTCAGTTCCAGTCTCTTTTAGTTTTTGTTTTATCTCTACTGCAAGCTCTTCATTTGTTTTAGTGCTCTTGATTGGTTTTACCCTGTTTTCTACCCACAATCCAACACCATCTAGAATGGGACTCTCATGTACAATACCATCAGTCTTTGGCATTTGCTCCTTTGGTATCCAGTTTACCATATTGGGGTATTCGTAGATTGCATCATTGATTTTTTTTCCAACCTTGTTTTCCCCCACATCAAACCCGCAGACAAAATCAATATCATGTATTCCATAGCCTGCCAATTTCTCATGAATTATTCCAATTACTTTTTGAGATGGGTTTTGTCGATAATACTCTATACCCTGAATCAGTCCAGAAAAACAGTTTCCTATACCGACTAGGCCAACCCTTATTCTGCCTGACATTCGAATGTTGGTATTCCTAGGTTGGTTTAAAGCTTTCTTAGAACAGTATAATATCATAGATATGGATTGCAGTCATGTGAGCAATACAGCAAATAGTACAAAATGATATTAAAAATGCAGAAAACATCCATACTCATTTCAAGGCAGGATTTTTTAGTGGGTGGCAAAATACACCAACATGCCAGAACCTGGAAGAGTAGTAAAGGATGTAGAGATTGATGCAGACTCTACAGTTGAGAAAATCATTGCAGAAATGTCACAATCTGGAGGCTTTGAATCAGTAAATCTATCAGATGGTGTTGATATTTTATCATCCATGATATCTGATAAAGATTGTTTGAGATTTGTCTCATTTGTAGCAGCAGTGACATCTACTGGACTAAGAGGCGTAATTAGAGATATGATTAAAAACAAGTGGTTTGATATAGCTATAACTACCTGTGGTGCACTAGACCACGACATTGCAAGATACTTTTCAAACTACAAAGAGGGTTCATTTACAATGGATGATGCAGATCTTGCAAAGCAAGACATACACAGATTGGGAAATGTGCTAGTTCCTTTGGAGAGTTATGGTCCACTTATTGAAGAAAAGATGCAGTCATTTCTTGAAGAAGAATACCAAAATGGTGTGCGAGAAATGTCCACATCAGATATTTGTGATATGATAGGCAAGCACATGGGTGAGACATCATTTCTTTACTGGGCACACAAAAATGGAATCAAGGTCGTAGTTCCAGGAATAGTTGACGGGGCAGTAGGAAGTCAAATCTGGATGTTTGCCCAAAAGCATAGTGATTTCAAACTTGACATCCTCAAGGACTCTGAACTTTTATCAGGACTCATATTCAAGGCAAAGAGATCAGGCGCGCTGATGATCGGAGGTGGTATATCCAAGCACCACACGTTATGGTGGAATCAATACAGAGAAGGGTTAGACTATGCATTTTACATCACTACTGCACAAGAGTTTGATGGTAGTCTTAGTGGCGCACTAGTAAGAGAAGCAGTCTCATGGGGAAAAGTAACACAGAACGCTAGGCAGACCACCTTACATGCAGAGGCCACAACCATATTGCCATTTATTTATACTGCCGTATCATCAAGGCTAAACAGGCAAAATGCCAGTTAAACTGATCTAGCACACATAAAACCATCAGGTATTATCCCAAAAGTAGTTCGCATTAGGACTTCATGTATATCCTCCCCCATCTCTTCCTGACTATATCTTTTGGAGCCTGCTTGCGTACAAATGACTGCGCATGAGGATATACCGCACATCCATCACATATTGCCTTCATTTCTTCTAGCCAGCTAAATAAAAGATCAAGTACAGATGCT
>JAPOPJ010000250.1 GCA_026712925.1 Nitrososphaerota archaeon | reverse complement strand
TACCTGATAGCCACTTTTTTCTTCAAGGTCAGCAGATGTAAATATAAAATGTTCACAGAGAACCATTACACCATTTACCTAAAAGCCCCGTATTTCTTTATTCATTTTGATTAGCCATGTTATCAGGTCAAGGTAATCGTCTCGGCTATATGAAAGAGGCTTTTTTGGTTTATATCTGCTTATATTCAGATCATCTGAGTTACTTTTTTTCTCTAGGCTCTTATTAATTTCATCTAGTTTTTTTCTCGCATCATCTAATTTTCTGACAGCATCTTTATACTTTATTTCAGCATTATGGTACACATCCTGTACTCTGTTTACCTCCTTTTGTACAGGATCAGTCTGATTTGCGTCTCCTGTTTGTCTTGCTACTTCTAACTTTCCATTCAAAGCACTTAGAGTTTGTCTTGCCCTATCCAAATTTTTCCTAGCTTCGGCTTGTTGAACTTTTCCATCATTTATGGTATTTGTGACAGTATTTTTTTCTGCATCATCTTCTTTAATTCTCTTATCTTTTGCTTTTTGAAGCTCATTTTCAGAAATTTTAACAGACTCTACACTGCTTATAAAATATTCTATAGGGCCTTTGTGACATATTTCTAAAGCAGTTGAGACTTCCTTCAACATATTCATCAATTCTTTGGCTGATTTTTTCTCTTCTTCTGCAAGTGTGTCATATTTTGAGAAAACAATTGCAATGGGTGCATGCATTCGATTATTCACAACTTCTCCGATCTTCGTTTTTAGCGCATGCAAATTGCGTATCGTATCCTTGATGTACGCTTGCTTTGAAGGCCATTGGTCAATCTCTGAGCAATCAATTAAAATGATGTATATTTTGGCAAAAACCAGATGGGTTAACAAGCCATAGGGTTTATCAGAACGTGCAGTTTTAAAAATTTCTTCTAATCTCTCATCCACGTCCATCTCTTTTTCAAGCAATTCTTCTTTCATTTCGCCTGCCATATCGCGTAGTATAATCTTGATTCTGTCACCTGCTGATTTTGAGATAATTTCTAGGGTAATAGGGTCTGCATCTAAAAGCGGTGTTTTGGCAGGAAACTCTTCATCATATAGCTTGTCAATGATTTTGTTCATTCTATTACTTCCATCTGTTGCCATGCCAATATATTCCCCCTTTGAGTATTCCTTGAGGGCATTTGCTAGAGTATCTTTGATTAATGCACAGTGTACAGTCTTTCCACTAAATTTATCTCCAAGAAACGCAACCATTATTTCATCACGAAAATCTTCTTTGGCAGTATTGATTATTTCTTCAAGAGACATTTTAGAATTTTTTGTCATTATCAATCACCGATCAAAGTCATCATAAATAAAACCTTCATTCACAAACCATTAGTGTCTGAGTTTTCTTTCCATTTTTCGTTTCAACGAGACAAAGAAAGCAAGTGATACTGGAAGCAACAAGAGTCGCATTACAAAATCTACATGAGATGTTGGCTCTTCCCCAAACTCGGCACTTTGGACAATCTGACTAAACAATTTTCTGACACAAGTATCAAGCTCAGGCGTGCCAAAACCCATTTTGTAGGTGCTAAAGAACCCAAAACTCCTCAAGTTTATCATCTGGAATGGACATGTTGAGACTAGAGTGGGTTAGACTAGTTCATGCGCCAAGTTTGGAAGAAAATCCCGTCACTCAGTTTAAAAACCAGACATACACATGACGTATGAAAAACATGAGGAACATTTTCATCAGTTTCGATGTAGATGATGAGGATATGATAGACCTGCTTAGAATGCAGGCAAAAAACAAAAAGTTTCCATTTATGTTTAGAGATTATTCTGTAAAAGAGCCATTCAAGTACGGATGGGGAGGAGAAGTTAGAGGTCTGATACATCAGTCAAGTATAGTAATAGTAGCCATCGGAAAAAACACCCACAAGAGTGATGCAGTCAACTGGGAAATAGGCGAAGCCCACAGGCAAGGCAAGATAGTGATCGGGGCAAGGCTTCACCGCAAGAAAAAACACAAAATACCATACACCATGAACGAATATGACAAGATAACCTATTGGGACACCCACTATATTGCGGACATTTTGAGAAAACAATAGACAAACGCACTTTTATCAGCCTAGACTTTAATGATATGGATCATAATTTGACACAATAAACCCGCTACAGCATGTTTACAAACAGGTATGGGAAAACCTAAAGTTACTCACTGAGAGATGTGTAGTGTATGACTGACCAACAAGATGAAAACCTTATCCGCAAAGGTACGTATGATGATCCCTTTACTGCTACACTTATGGAACAGTACAAGGTGTATATTCAGACCGCAGATAATGTAAGTGCTAGAAGAATTGCCACCAGCCGATATCTCCTGACACTGAGTGTATCACTGATAGCCGTGTATGGATTTCAATTGTCAGTTCTCAGTCAATGGTACTTTACGCTTTTTGTCCCTATTGTAGGGATTATAGTGTCGCTACTTTGGTATAAAATTATAAAGTCGCATCGTGGCCTGAACGAAATAAAATTCAAAATAATCCACGAGATCGAACAGAATCTTCCGGTAGCCCTTTTCACACAAGAGTGGCGTATGATAAAGGAGAATAGCAAATCATACACCAATGTAACAGATATAGAGAGATGGCTTCCATTCCTATTTTTTGGTATTCATGTGTTTCTGCTCATCGCTGTAATATGGCCCATACTATAACGCAATAATCAATGGAACCGCTCATCATCACTAAATATTTTAAATCAATGCAACACAGATACTTTACCAAACTCGGTGCTTGGATGGACAAAAGATATCAAGGAGTTTACCGTATCCATAGTACCAACAAGGAGTGGATGATGATGTACTATACACCAAAGATCATTTTGAAGATGTTTAAAAATCCAAAATGATTCAAATTTGTCACACGTAATGGATATGTCAAGATCAGAGGATCAAAATAACAAAAGCGCCGAGTTTTGTGAAGAACCCATATAATGTAAACTGAGGTTTCTAGGATAAAAGTACAGCATCAACACAAAAATCATGTTTTATCAATCAAAGAAATTGAAAAGTCCTTTTTTGTTATTTTTATTTATGAATTTTCCCATTGTAGTTTTTAGATGAACTAGTTTACTTCTTTGCAAGTCATCAAGTTCATCATCCCATGATGTGTTATCAACAAATTCTGTAAGTAGTTTTGTTGATTTAACAAGTTGTTTTATTGATTCAGGGTTTTCAAACATGTTTAAAGTTTGTTTAGAAGCTGATTTTTCAATGTTTGAAAAAACATTGACACATATATCAAATTCTTTATCAAAATTAAGCATCATGTATTTTTTATTTAGTTTTTTGATAATTTTTTCAAAGTTTTCAGCATCGTACTTGTCAGTAAGATCATATACCATATAATTCAGTAACAACATGACTAGTTCTGGCTTTATCTCCAGTGCAAGTAAAAATATATCTTCAAAAATTTGTTTTTTATTAAAATCGGATACCTTACTATTACTTTCAAATACTTCAAAGATACATTTGTGCAAGTAATCATTTTCTACAAATATTTTATAAATATCTGGTTTGTAATATGAATTTCTTGTATCATTTAAAAGTTGGGCACCTTTTTCCAAAAATTCCTCTTTTCTTGCATCTATGACTTCATTTAACAGCATCAATCTTGAATCAGATGTCCCATCACTTACTTGATTTAGTATTTTTTCAATCGTGTATTTGTTGATTTCCATATTTTTTGATTCATGTATTATCTTTGGAATTTCAAATCTAGGGGCATATCTGAGAATTTCATCATCAGGAATTTTATCTTTAATTTTTTCAAATACATCTAAAGCAGATAATGGGTCAATTTTGTTCAAATGCTCTAGTATTACATGCACATATTTCTCTTGCACATCTTTGTTATCTGTAGAATTAATCATTTCAGGATAAACAAGCACTAATAGTTTGTCTTTAGATTTCCCCGTCATTTTATCAAAATCATTAAAGAATTTTTGAATTTTTTCGGCACCACTGGAAATTATTTTTATGTATTGATTGATTCCTTCTTCAAATATCTTGCTAGATGTTGAATGTAAATT
>JAPOPJ010000107.1 GCA_026712925.1 Nitrososphaerota archaeon | reverse complement strand
TAATCGTGGTTGCCTTGATGTTAAAAATTCCAACATTGACATGATTCAAATTATTCAAAAGGGGTAAATGAGAATAATGCAGGATCCAAATCCAATTCCATGGGGAGCACTTGACAGATACCAGGCCCACTTTATAGTAAAGCGGGATGCAGGTACATCAGTTGGTTCTTTTCTTGCAAAGACAAAGCTTACAACAAAGGGCCACTTTGCAGCCAAGACTGTAACTGATGTAAAATGGGATGGTCCTGGAGCACTGGCATCTGCACTAAATGGTGATGCAGAGCTAAACTCCATGATTGCCTCGCAGTCATACCATGATGCGACAATATATGTAGAACCAACAGATGGTGCAATAAGAATCAGGGGCAAGTGGAAGAATCACTTGGAGTTTGGAATCACAAAAGAACTTTATGAAATTTATGACAGAATTGCAGGTCACATAAAACAGGTCTAGGCCTTCCACCAATCTAAAGCCAAAAAGTCAACTTTATCTTTTCCATTTGCAACTGCAAGAATGAACTGTTTTCTTACTGTAGTGGCAAGCCTACCTGCAAGAACGATTCCTGTAGCTGTGATGGGCTCTGTTCTGTTGTACACTTGTACCAGATATGGTGCGTGGTCTATACCAGGACCCTTTTCATACACTGCAAAATCACACCCAAACTTTATTCCAGGATTTATAATGTATCTTCTGTCTCTAAAATAACTGTACACGCGATATTTTTTATCAAAGTCATGATATTCTTTTTTGCAAATCTCTATCATTTCTTCTTCAGATATTTTGTGTTTTGATATGTATATTGTGATCTTTTTGTTTACCATTAGGTACATGCCCTCAATTAAATCTAATACTAGTGGTGAGTCAATCTCGTCGGGTTTTGGTTTTGGAATACCGATTGGCTTTCCATAGTATCCTTGTTTGAAAAGCTTTTTTGAATTTTCAATACTCCATACTATGATTCTATTCTCTACAAGCTCTGTCTTCATGTCTTGTGAAGATATGTATTCGTATATGAATTATGTCTGATTACACATTACCTGTAATTTACTGAAAAATACCTGCAAATATTACAAGCTTAGTGCCAACAGTATAAAAGAATCAGAAACTCTCTGGCATTTGTCTGCCATCTCTTCAATCCCTTCTACGACATCCTTCATGAGCATCAACTCTTTGGTATTGCTAATCTCACTGAGAATCTTTATGGTTGCCTGCCTGTACTTTATGTCAATTTCTCTCTCTATTGTTTGAGTTTCCTGTGCAAGCTCTATTGCATTAGCCGTATTTGTATTCAAACTCCTGATTATCTCGTTTAGCTTGTAGACTTCATCAACTACAAGCTCAATTAACTTTGTAACATCTTTGTCCAGCTTTGCATTTTTCAGAGTTATGGGCTTTACACTGGAAAGCTTGAATGATATTCCAGTGATATATCCTGCAATCTCATCCATTGTATATGCGGTATTTAGGAGGTTTTCCCTGTTCATAATTAGACCTCCGACATCAGCCACCTCTCGTGTGATCTTTCGTCTCAGGTTTTCAACTTCTTCCTCGATTGTAGATATCTGCTCTAGGACGTTTTTTATCCCAGCTTTGTCTTTTTTCATCATGAGATCTGGAAGCGTTGCAAGTTCCCTAGAAGCGTTGAGGATTCGGTTAATTTCATCCTGTAGGACTGCTATGGCCTTTCTCTTTGCCTGAACCTCAAGCTCACCGCTATACATAACAGAATCATAGAAATTACAAGGTAATTTAAATCCTATAAAGTACGGTGATTCTTTTCAAAATTCCGAGATTTCACTAATTCTGGCATATACAACTCTACAAAGCCGCGTTATCTTGCCATTCTGTCTCAAAATTCTATACCATTACTTCATGATATGGATAATTCACATGATATTATCAAAGACAAATAATATCAAGATTATATGGTGACTGGCAAAACTTGGAATTTTCAAAAGAATCAAACAAATACGTATATTTTCTATCAGAATCAAGTCGTATTTTGAATCTTTTTCATGGGTATGTTTGATGCTTGTCAGTTTAGATATGTGATTTAGTCACATACGGGTTCAACCTGCAGCAGGATCCGAAACCTTCCCCATGAACAATATGGCACCACTTTCATCGTCCTGTATGATGAAGATAAACGGGAGACCTGGGACAACACTTACGCCTGATTTTTTCATGTAAGTATATCCACTAGGCTTGGTTACGGCAGGTTCAACTCCCTTCTCGTTGATATTTATAAATGCACTATGCGTGGCTGATATATGGGGTTTTTCATTTGATGGCAGGTGCTTTACAAGGTCTGTTAGGTTAGCGTTTTCTTTAGAAAAGATATTTTGTATTTGCATATCCTTAAGAATATCAATCATATCATAGCTTGTTTTTATGCTAAACTTTGGTATCAATACAGATACATCCTCTCGCTCTTTTAGGTCATTCTGCCACTTTTTTATGAGATGGGGTGAAAGTGCGTTCTCTAACTCTTTTATGTTAACATGGCATATTGGATCGAGTAGTAACATTGAGAACCTGTCGCCGGCGTACGGCAACTGCAGCACCCTTAAATTAAATGCATCCGAATAGAAATCCGTATAGCTTAAAATTGTTTTACTCACAGCCATAGGTTCAACAAATGATGACGATGGATGTGTTTGATAAGGCAAATATTCTTCATTTTTGGGAAATTCGTACTGCCAAATACCATTGACGTATGCTGTATTTGTGAGTACTATGGTGTTATCTGCTGAATTGATTGGTTTTTTGTAAACTTTTTTGATCAACCCGTTGGTATTATCTGATGCCCACTGGTTTATCACACCTTTTGATTTTTCACTACTAAAATCTACGTTATCCACATGTGTTTGGTATGTGTCTTGTAACAAAGTAATGTATGAGTCGGACAGTTTATACTGTTTTGTAGACCACAAGGCATTTGCCATATCAAGTGTGAGATGTGGCTCATCGTGATTCAGAGATGTCATTGTGTCTTTTATTAGTTCATATCGCTTTTGACTGTCTGGTTCAAGCCTAAAAATATCATTCATCTGAGGGATGGTGCTTCCACCTGCACCCTCGTACAGAGAAGATAATGATATGTACATGCTTATAGGTGAGAAGAATATGTTAGAGTTAGCAAACTCCTCCCTAGAGGATATCTCTTTGTAAGTCTGAATAGCAAAAGAATTGTTTGCATCTACTACTTTTTGCGGAATTTTAACAGTCTTGTATTGTTGGATATGTGTTGGGATGTTCTCTGTAACCCCTGCAACAAATACTATTATTATAAATATTGCGACAGATGAAATAGCTATTGGTACTGTAATCTTATCTCTCATAGTGATGTACTCTCTTTGTATGTACATGTAGTATCATACATTTCATCTTTTAAGCAAAAGTGTACACAAATATCTGGCACCATTTTCCAGCATATTGAAATGCTGTGATGTGTGCATTTGCACATCAGATGTATAGCCATTTAACGTAACCCCACGTTGAATGTCTGACTTGCATCATTTACAGTACCAAGTATGGTTGTAAAGTATGATGTGGTGTAAATTTGGGTTCCATCTTGGATTATTTGGACTAGAACAAAATCTGAACCTGTGGGTATGTTCGATAGTGTGTAAAAGCCTACGCTATTTGTAGTGGTAGATTTGAGCACCTGGTTGTGTACACTTATACCGTTGTCATTTCCACCAGCAAAGGCCTTCATGGTAATACCATTTATACCACGTTCACCAGTATCCTTTATCCCATCTCTGTCAGTATCTCTGAATACATATCCCGATATGGTCACTTTTCCAGGATCACACATGTTATTTTGTACAAAATAATTCTTTGGGCACGATATAGTATCTGTTACTGTAACTACAAATTCCTCGGTATCGGATTTGCCATTTGCAGTGGCCTTTACTGTTATGGTATGGCTTCCCACATCAGAACTATCAGGATCTATTGTGATGATATTATCTGATATGGTGACAAAGCTAGGCGGACTGACAAGTGAAAGTGTGATTGGATCCTTTTCTGCATCACTTGCAGACACAGAAACTGTCTTAGCCTGCTCATGACTGAGACTAATATCTGAGATGGATGAAATTACAGGGGCTGTATCAATACTGCCAGCAATACAACTTTGCGTGGAATCATATGCGCCTCTACTTATGGTAATGTCATCGACTTGCACCTCCTCGCTGTCCAAATTTTGTCTAGTTTCAAGATTCATCTTGAATCCTGATGACATGGTGTAAGAATCAAGACTGCATGATTCTTTGGTCCATGTGGAGTCATCCCCGTTACCATTTGTCCAGTTGTATGCAGTTTTCCAAGTACTACCATCATATAGATTAACTTTCAGATATTCACCATTATCTAATCTGACATCGACATACCTCCAAAACGACAGAGTCGCTGATGTATAGTCTGTCATGTTGATTGGATTTTTGAGTGTAACGGTACACTTACGATCACAGTCATCTGAATGTAGGACTAGGTTTGAGGAAGAATGACCCGGTATTGTTGGAATTGAATGTGATTCAGATGTGACAGTGGTCCAGTCACCATCGCCTGTCTCATCCCAATTGTCAGTAAGGGGTGACTCAAAATCATCAGAGAAAATATTCCCCGACACTGTACTATACACTACATCAAGCGTCCAACTGTTTAGTGTTCCTATGTCACCTAATTTGTAATCACCTACAGACAGTATCCACGTTCCAGTTGGCTGTGTTCCTACAAGTCCATTGAGGCCAGTGTGCAATGATGATGTGTAAGTGGTATTGATGTTATTTTGCATTCCTCCGCTTCTGTCGTGAAGCGTGATTGTAGTTCCGTCTGGAGATTCAAGTTCTACTACCAAGTCACCGATATACGTATGTGTGATATCAACTGACACGGATAATGATTTTATAGTGTCATCTTCTGTGACGTTGACTGAACTTGATGTGTCTTGTTTGTTGCTGTCATCGGGTATTGTAAGTTTGGGCGTTGCTGTCTTGTATTTTATCTGAGTAGGGCATGCCTGCTGAGAGTTTGATGCACTCTGTGTGGTTGATGTTGAACATGATGATGGAACATATCCTACAAACATGTGTATATCTTCAGGAGTATCACTTAAGATCTTGCCAGCGGCCTCTTCATCTATGCCGGTAGCAGACAGCTTTACACTCTGAATTGTTATGGGTGGAAACTTTATCATTCTAGTACCGTCTTGAGGTATGGCTACGGTGTATTTTTTTCCACCAGAAGCAGTGATTTCAAGATGTACACTGTTCAGGTTTACAGACTCCACATAAAGAGCAGATATGGGATAATCCTTACCCTGAAACTCTTGTTCGTATGTTGAATTTGAAAGTTCTGATTTTACTACAAGTATCTTCCAATCTCTTACCATACTTGAGTCAGGGTCTGCTTTTGTAGAGTTTGGGGGCAGATTCTCCCCCACAACGTGAATATCAGCATAGGATCCATTTCCAAAAATATTTCTAGGTGTGACTACAAATTTATCCTTTTTAACAAATGTATTGTTTGGTGTGTATTGTACCTTGGATATAGTAGTGGTGATAAACTCTACAGTTGAGACCGTGCCATAACTGGGATTCTCTGAGACATAAAACGAGACTGGTCCCCCTATCGTGCTTTCACTTGTATCATTAAGTACCACAGTGACAGGTCCTGTTGCATTTGGGTCTATCACTACAGTCTGAGTATTAATAGATGACAGTGGACCAGAAGTGGGACCTGACGAATTTAGTATGTGGGTGCTTGCAAGTGCAAAGTTTTGAACTGGTTTGTTTATCTCATCTAGGTTTGAGCCAGATACTGTAACAGTATATGTTCCAGTCTGGGGTGGATTAAATACAGCAAACTCGTTTGTCTGATTGGCAGAATTTGCATATATGGTAGTAGTACCATCGGGGTACAGTATTTTAAAATCCAAGTTAGCAACATAAGCATGAGGGTTATAGAGTGACTGTTCTAGTATTCCACCATGTGGATGAACAAGCCACGTCAAAATAACCTTGACGGGAATCGATGTGTCGTTTACTGAGAATGTGTATTGCTTGCTTTGTGTATCTGAGTCAAGGTAACCATCAATAACGCGGCCTTCAAGATTTAGATACTTTAAAGTTTGTTTCACATCAAGTATTCCAAATCCCGTGTTGTTAATTATTCCAAGAGATGCAGTATTGTTTGCATCATCAATAACTGATGGTTGCTTGGCATGAGAACAATTATCATTGGAATTATTTGTCTCATACTGGTATGAAGTACATGGTATGGGTCCCTGCCAGTTTGCACCTAAAAGAAGAGCTGATTTTACCTCTGCGGGTGTGAGGTATGGTGTGTCTTGAAGTATCAATGCGGCAGTGGCACTCACTTGTGGGGCTGCATAGCTTGTACCATTACGTGGATTTGTACTGTTGTTTGTAGTAGAGCTTAGCGTGTTTATATTAAAAGCGGGTGCTACCAACTCTAGTTTCATAATCACAGGAATGACTGTAGGGCCTCTACTTGACTCATTGTACATTGTTATCTGTCCTGTCACGCGGTCATTTATTCCTCCTACAGTAATTACATTAGGCGCACAGCCTGGATTCTCTATGGATTTCCAGACGGCCTTATCATTGTATGGATCTAAATCATTCATGTTATTAAAGCCGGTATTTCCAGCGGCGCTTACGGCAATCATTCCTTTGTCAACTGCTTCATTTACGATCAAAACGCTTGTGCTTGATGGCGACATACAATCGGTACCAAAACTCATGTTTACTATATCGGCTCCATTTTTAAGTGTCCAGTCAAGTGCATGTGCGGTATTACTATAGGGGTGTTATTTCTTACAAACAACACATCCAAAAGTTTAACACCTGGTGCAATTCCGTTATCATTATCAAGTCCAGATGCTGCAATTACTTGAGCTACTTGTGTACCGTGAGTTACTACCCTATTCTGGGATGTTCTAGAGTCTGTCAAAATAGGTTTACATCCGGTATTTGTACACGAAATATGTTTCAATATTTTGGTGTTTAGTGAATCGTGATTAATACCGCTGTCAATTACTGCAACAGTTACGCCGGTACCATTTAGTGATTTTCTCACAACCTCTTGTATATCATTATCAGTGGCATGTATAGTTTGACGTGCCTTGTCAACCTCAAATGTAATTGCTTGCTCTCCATCACCTAAACCATACACTTCCTCGTGAAGTGAGAATCCTGGCACATCTGCAACAGGTATTGAGGCAGTAACAAATGACAGTGATTCGGCAGATGCTATGTCACGCGCGCCTAACAATTTCAGTCTCTTTACTATTGCATCCTTGTTCTCACTTGCAACTTCATCTGGATCCCGTTCATCCCCGTCATCCCTACTGACTACCATTACGACATTGTAGTACCGCTCACCATCATATACTCCAGGATCTCCATCATGTGGTTCTTCGAGTATGGTGTCCTGAATCTTTTGATAAAACCCAGCATCAAATTTGTATTCTGCACCAGTGTTCCCAACAGGGCCAATTGGTGCATCATTTGGTGGTTCGATTCCTCCCATTGCATTTAAAGTGTTAATACCATCTCCAAAAGTTGGCGATGTGGAACTGGTAGTATATGTAAGTAAGCTCAGTGAAAAAATGACTGTAAAAAGCAACAAACTAGACTTCATGTTATGTTAAACATGCATGCACACTATTAAGGATGATGTTCTTCGGTTCCCCCACAAATTTGGAGCTTTTTCTAATTTGGTTTGCAGATATTAATATTGTCTGTCTTTATTCATATCTTTGAAACAATCTGAATTACTCGGTGCTCACAAAACGGGTTTTGATATGTTAGAGTATCTTGATGTGATTGGCTCTACTGGGATGCTAGGGATTTATCAAAAGACTCGAATTTCTGTAAGAAACTTTTTGATGTGCTTTGAGACATGTCTTGTATCGTAGTGGGTTATACTTTTTAGTATTCTTTGTCCTTTTCTAGAATCCATTAGGTTGGGTGTGATTCATGCTCAATAATTTTTTTGTTCAGATTACCCTAAATAATTTTTTTGCCGTTTTTATGATCATAATCTAAAGAGCCCAGTGATTAATTCTTTTCCAAATTCCGAGATTTTACTAATTCTGGCACATACAACTCTACAAAGCCGAGATATCTTATATCATTCTGCCAAAACTCTATACAATTACCGTATGATATAGATGCTACATGATTGATCAAAGGCAAATAATACCAAGATTAGAGGATAACTACATCTGGGTTCTTCCCCAAATTCGGAGCTTGGATGGCCAAAAGGTGCCAGAGTTTACTGGATCCATAGTACCAAACGAAACAAGGATGACTAGTTACTACTACGCATCAAAACCCATTTTGAAGGTGCCAAAGAATCCAAAATGC
>JAPOPJ010000249.1 GCA_026712925.1 Nitrososphaerota archaeon | reverse complement strand
TGCATTGGGTTTTTTAACAAGTCTAGGTTTTTCTACCGTATGCATCCCGATGAAAGGATTCAGGCCCATCTAGTTTCAGTATGGAGAGAGGCAAGAAAATTTCTCTCTGTTGGTGGAAGAGAAGGAATGCTGGTTCTGACTAACCGACACCTCATGTTCTTGCACAAGACTGAAGCTAGAATGAAGTGGTGGCAGGCAGTAAGGCAGAGGCAGGTTTTGGGATTTCTCAGATCAAAAGATACCATGATTATTCATGACGGTTATACTGAAAAAAATCTGGTAGAGGACTTGGAAAATGAAAAGAATGTAAAGCTAGCATTTGATGAGATAGAGAATATATCTTACGAGGAAAAAGAGTGGGGGAGTATTTTATACTTTGAATATGAAAAAGACGGCAAGAGGCAGGCACACCAGTATGCAATTGCACAAGACTGGGTAAAGTATCCAGTCAAAGAGCCGACAAAATACATGAAAGTCGACTGGGCACCTTTTGTACAGTTCATCAAAGATAGGCAGAGGAACTGAGTAAAATTGGGAAAAGTCTATGCCGTAGGCGTCGGACCGGGATCACCGGAATATGTAACAGATATTGTAAAAAAACTCATCATAAATTCTGATGTTATAGCAGGATACAAGTACACGCTACAAACCATAAGAGAGCTTCTTGATGGAAAAAAAGTTTACGAAGTCACAATGATTAGTCAAGAAGAGACATACCAAAAAATTCACAAAGAGTTAGGGAACAACACACTACTTGTTCCATTTACCGGTGATGTCAACTTTTCAGAGTCAGAGGTTGTGGATAGACTAGTTGAAATATTTGGAGATGTCGAGCTTGTTCCAGGGATTAGTTCAATCCAAGTAGCAGCTGCAAAGACACGAGTGCCTTTGGACAAGTCAAGTGTGATTACAATGCATGTGACAGGCTCTATTGAGGAGAAGAAAAAAGAGTTGCAAAAAGCACTAGCTGATAAAAACAGTGTAATTCTAGTCCCAAGGCCGTGGCCCAAAAAACCCGAATACCATTTCATGCCGTCTGAAATTGCAACATACCTAAGGGAAAACGGCTTTGACACTACAAACATGAAGGTCTTTGTGTTTGAAGAGCTTACCATGGAAAACGAGACAGTCTTTGAGGGTATGGTAAATGAGCTTGAGGGAAAAGAATTTTCTGCCCTATCAGTTATGGTATTTGACCAGACAGTCCCAGATTCCTATATGAACTACAAGTGGCAGTGGAAGGAATAATTCCTAGGCGCAGTACAAGCAGAATCTGCCTGTGGATACCGCTTGCAGGACTAGAAAACCATATTTTCAAAACAAGTTTAATAAAAGATGCTCATAATGTTTTATCATGGGTCCTGAAAAGTGCGCATACTGTGGGGACATGGTAGATATGCCATTCCAGTGTAATTATTGCAAGGATCCTTTCTGCGCAGAGCACAGACTACCTGAAGAGCATCGTTGCGTAAAGCTCTCCCAGATCAGGGCAAGGAGATTCGGTGAGAAAAAGGTGATTCGGGATGGGGGACCTAACAAGCCTAGTGTATTCAAGCGCATGTTCAAAAAATTCAAGGATTGACCTGACATTACAAGCCATGTCATGCAAATATGTAACATATCGACTTTTTGAAGTGTTTGTGAGTGAAAAAAGGTTTCACCAAATTCGGCGCTTTTGCTGGTTTGATCCTCTGATCTTGACATATCCATTACTAGTAATAAATTTGGAGGTGTTTTGGATTCTTTAAAAACTTCAAAATGGGTTTTGGTGTATATCAGTATATGGTCACTCTTGCTATATTTGGTATTATGGGTATGATGATATGCCTTGACACCTTTTGTTTATCCAAGCTCCGAATTTGGGGAAGAACCTGATAAACAAAACGGCTTATATGTTCAACCATGTAAATTAATTGATGGAACAGACAAGACAAGATATGGCAATACCAGCCAACATCATAAGTTTCAAATCTGGTGGTTTTGACATAAATGTGGATACATGCCATTGGAGAAAAAATACAAATTTAAATTCGAGGGATCAAGCTATATTATTTGGAAAAATACTAATGACGAACTTGTAATGAAAGAGGTAGAGTAATGTCTGGTTTCCCAATCAAGGGATCTATTAACTATGACCGTAAAGATGTCAATCTAAATATTGACGAACAAAGATTTGCCAAACAAATTAACAAAATCATTACGGTAGGAAAAATTAGGCGACAGAAATATGTTGTTATATGTGATGGTCAAGGTACAATGGGTTTTGACTTGCTCCAAAGCAAGAAAAAACAGATAGAGGATATGGTGAAACTTCGAGACGAAGGTCACATTACCCATGAGGAGTTTAAGCGAGTAAAACAAAAAATATTGGGAATTGCTGATGTGGATTCTATGTAAGATTTACTCCAATCGTATTATCTAGCACATTTCTACGTCCAGATATCATTATGCATTACAGCCACATTGTTGGAGGAAGTTCTGGGAGCAATCTGCTATTAAACACATAATGCACTAATGCCATGCTTTTTGGCGTTGTTGTGTGACAGGTGAGTACCTCTGTATAGATGCCAGTATGTATAACATGGGTTCTTTCCCTAAACTCGAGGCTTTTGTTAATCTGATCCTCTGATCTTGACATATCCATTACTAGTGATAAATATGAGATATTTTGGATTCTTTAGAAACTTCAAAATGGGTTTTGGTGTTTAGTGTATGGTCACACTTGTTGTGTTTGATAATATGGATATGAAACTCCTTGACACCTTTTGTTCATTCAAGCTCCGAATTTGGGGAAGAACCTTTTCAAAGTATCAGTGTTTCACATGAAGTAATACTTGTAATTAGTGGTTTCTTGTTAGGATAATTTTTCTTCAAGGTCTCTAGCAAATCTTTAAAACTTTTTTCTTTAGCAACTATTTTACCCTCGATGATTCCAACCCACGGTTTAGACACTTCGTTTAGCATGTTTGTTTTACTTGCTTTGTGTATTTAAGATTATTATCCAAAACAGTCCTTGAAATTGTAGATTATAGATTATAGGTTGTATGGTTTAGATCACAGTTTTGTTGACAAATTTTAGCCACACTGTCCATATAGTAGGTATGCCTACCCACCTATATCTTGGTAGAAAAAGGTGGGCAAGCATACCTAACAAAGAAAGGACAATACGGGTATAAAACGTTCCACTTGTCTTGAAAATACTGGATCTGCCGTTTGGAACCGACACAATACCAAATACGGGCTTGACGTGACAAAAATGTTCCTAGTAATGGCACGAACTAGCGTCTGTGCAAATAGGGCATGCAACACAGATGACGCAAAAATGGATATTCCTAGTGGGGGTTGGTTGTTAAAAAAAACTTTGACCCATACCAGTCCCGGGGATTGTAGAATTTAGGGTACGGTTTTGTTGAGAAATTTAATTCAACTGCTCCAAATAGGAGGATTATATCAGAGATGAATCTGTAACACTAATTGATAATGCTGAGAATGGTAAAATGAGGTATGATTAGCACATCACAAGATTTGTGGTTTTTTACTCCTGATGATTGACTTGTGGTTTTTGCGTGGTGGGTTTTATCAGTTAGCCCGGAATGACGGAAAATTTTAAGTTATTCCTAGTGGTGTGATTATATTTTATATATTAGTTTTCTAATATATATTATTAAAGTGATTGTATGGTGGCAGATTTTTTCTTGATTCCGGGCAGGCATGACAGAAGCAATCATACACTATAGATATCATAATGAGGAATATCACATAAAATGGCCAAGAGCACAATCACCACAGCCCTGTGGGAATAATCCTGTACCCATATCTAGGTATATGATGTATTTGTGCTGTGAGAAAATGACATACTTGGTGTGGATTATTTTGTAATAAAATTATACCCTAAATTC
>JAPOPJ010000175.1 GCA_026712925.1 Nitrososphaerota archaeon | reverse complement strand
TGGAAATTCATTACCTAGTATTTTTAGAGAGAAAATTGCAGCGTTTGCTGCCTTGTTGACTCCTACAGTAGCTACAGGAGAACCTGTAGGCATTTCAGACATGGATAATAAAGAGTCAAGGCCACCAAATGCAGAGAATTTGGTATTATATGTCTCACTTGATTCCTTATCATTGTATATCATTATTGGCACCCCGATAACTGGAATTAAAGTAAAAGAAGCAATCATTCCGGGCAGGTGTGCCGCACCACCAGCACCGGCAATTATAGCCTTAAACCCCATACTTTCAGCATGCTTTGCATACTCTGAGAGTCTAGAGGGTGTGCGGTGTGCTGATATGATTTGATCCTCATGTAAGATGCAAAACTCATCTAGTATGTTGGCCGCTTTCTGCATGATTCTGCTATCTGAACTAGAACCCATAATTATCCCGATTAGTGGCATATCTTGAGACATTACACTGAATTGGTATGGTGCATGTTATTAATTATAACTACTGATATGGGCATGTGATTATCTGTATCCACATCCTTTGATATCTGTATCTTTTAGTGACTATATCTATTATGAAATATTCCCAAATATTCTCAAATATCATGTTTGAGACTGGATTTTTCATAAATTCGAGACTTTTGGTAAATTCTTAGCATTCTCAGCAGAGCCATACTACAAGATTCTAACATATCAAAATAATTCTGTTGATATTGAATAATTGGGATTGTTTCGCTGATTTAATCACAGATAACAGAGAATTAAATTAGAAAAAGCATCGAATTTGTGTGTCTGCAATCTATTCAGTCCTTTGAGTCATATTCTTGCAAGGTTAGCTATTTTTAATCCTAGAAATGTCGTGATATCATGGGTAAAGTCCTAGGAATAATAGGCGGCGGCCAGCTAGGAATGATGCTTGCAGAGGCGGCTAAAACCATGCCTGAAATTACCAAGGTTATAGTGTTAGACCCTACACCTGACTGTCCAGCCTCGCAAAAAGGTGCAGAGCAGATAGTTGCAGACTTTAAGGATAGGAGTGCGATAATTACACTTGCAGGAAAATCTGATGTTATTACATATGAGATAGAATCTGGAGATAGTGATGTATTGGGTTCAGTCATGGATAAAACTGATGTCAATCCCTCACCTGAAACTCTCCGCATAATCCAAGACAAATTACTACAAAAGCAATTCCTGCGTGATAACGGATTACCAGTCTCTGACTTTGTAGGAATATCTGGATATGATGACCTAAAAGCAGGGCTTGATTCCTTTGGATACCCTGCACTTCTCAAGGCACGCAGGGATGCATACGATGGTAGAGGGAATTATAAAATTGATTCTGAGTCATTTGCACAAAAGGCATTTGAATTTTTTAGTGGCAAAAACCTCATGCTTGAAAAATTTGTACCATTTAAAATGGAAGTCTCTGTTATTTCTGCTAGAAATATATCTGGTAAGATAAAGTCATTTCCACTAGTTGAAAACATTCATGAAAATAACATTTTGAGGCAGACAATTGCACCTGCCCGGGTATCTAAAGATGTATCACTCAAGGCAGCTCAGATAGCAAATGATACCATGTCAGTACTCAAAGGGTCTGGCGTGTTTGGAATAGAAATGTTTGTTACAAATAATGATGATATCTTGATAAATGAGATTGCCCCACGTGTACACAACTCTGGGCACCACACACTTCAATCTAGTAAGACATCACAGTTTGAGCAACACCTGAGGGCAATACTTGGGTTGAACTTGGGTGATACTACACTACTACATAATACAATAATGTATAATATTTTGGGACCTGGTGACTTTCAAGGTGAGTATGATGAGCCAGAAATCAGTGGGGATAACGTACATCTTAAAATGTATGGCAAAAAGATATCAAAGCCATCAAGAAAGCTGGGACACTTTAATCTAGTGGGGCGCAATGGTCAGGGAATTGATGAACTTTTGGAAATACTTGATGTTCTAAAGTCTGATTCGGCAGTCCGGCCTAGGGTATAGTGATATCATATATGTGGTTTTTTGATTCATTTTTTTTAGAGTTATTTCAGCATTTTGTGGTTAGTGAATAGGTAATTGAAGAATTAACATGGTGATATATTAAATTCTTTTTCAGGTTTTCTTAAGAAATCTAGCATGTCTGATATGGCGTATCGTGCATTCTTTATTGCTTTTTCTTTACTAACACCATCTGTAACAACTCCCGGTAAATGAGGACATGTGACTACAAAACGACCATCTTCATCTTGTCGCAAAAGAATTTGAAAGGTTTTGAGTTGTACATCAGATATTTGAGAACATGTCTTTTGATTATCATCAACACTTTGTTTACTAGTCGAAATATCAGTATGAGGTGTGTCATCTAACATATCACATTTAGTAAGATAATCATTTTAAATATTTATATCAATCCAGTTTTTACTACTGTGCACTAAAAACCACCATCAACTAAAAGAGAATAGTTAGAATACTTCAGAAAATCTTTACAAGTTACCAAAAAACCCTCTATAACAGCGCAATTCTAAGCACAGTAGCGAATACCCCGCATTAAGAAATTTATTATAGCATATAGTTTCGTCAATCATCGATGAATCTAAAATTACCTGATTGCCTTGAACTGGCAACTGATAGAGAAATAAGAAAATGCCAAAATGATTTTATGAATTTGCTCAAGACAGATGGTGAAGATCATATGAAGACAGTTGGATTTCAAGGCGGTCGCGAACAAATGGAAATATGGTGGTTTAAAAAGTACAAATTTTGGTGGTCATACAGCGAAGCAATCTCTAGGCACTGGAATGCATTTGGCATGGCAGACAACATGGATGATGATATCTCTCAAGGCTATAGTATAACATGTGAGATCAATTCGCCACATCGTGCAGATAACTGGCAGCCAAGAGGGCGATTTTGTAAAGATGATAAAGGCAGATACTATATTGCACATACTGGACATCTTAATGCTTCGGGCAAGCGAATTAAATTGGATGAGTATACACTTTGGCCACGTACAAAAATTTGTGGTTTAGACCGGTCAGTATTTGTAATATCAGCACTTGATGACAAGAATCTGATTGAGAATGTATGTAATTTCGTAAAAACTGTACAAAAAATAAAAGAAAAGATCAAATCTAATTCAGACGAAGAGCGTGAACAGCTAAAACTTGAGGATTATCTGAACAAAAAATCACATAAAGAAATTGAGAGTGAATTAGATAATATTGAACCAATAAGTTCTGAATTTATTGAAATTACTGGAAAAGCTTACAAAAGAAACAACGTAGTAATAGCATTATTAAAAAAGCGTCAAGACTACAAATGCCAAATTTGTCAAACAAGAATCAGGAAGAAGAAAGATGGTTTTTACATAGAAGCTGCCCACATTAAGAGTAAAAGTGAAAAGGGGCCAGAAAATCGCAAAAACATTCTGATATTATGTCCAAACCATCACAAGGAGTTTGATTTTGGTGACAGAAAAATCATAAAACACTCAAAAAATGAAATTATTTTTAAATTGAATGGTGTGAAACATGCGATTAATTTATAGAAGTATGATGTATGGTTATTCTACTATGTTGTGTTCATGTGTGTTTGTGCGTCAAAAACAAAAATTATTACCCCCAGTGTATAATTTGTCGTAACTGTTCACATCTATGTTCTTACAAACACAAAATCAACATGTATTATTCGACCATGCATAAATTATCATGGAACGTGAACAGATACATTTTGTCTTGAAAAAATCCAAAAATTAAGAGTTTTCATTTGCTAATTTTTCTTGACATTTTTTACAAAAGAATATGGATACTGCTTAATAAAAAACTCAACACGGTTTAGTAAAAATTTAGTATCGTGTTTGACAAAAACCCCTGAGCGTGTTTTGATACTTTGCACGATTTTCAAATTCACGTCATCAATTGCATCTTTTTTTAAAAGTCGGTCCTTATGGTGTGGGTGCTGGTAGTGACTGTAACGTGAATGGGTCAGCAGATTAGAGGATTATGCCATGTTATCCTCACATGATAAAGTATGTGATATATCACATGATATGGCACATCCTGTAAGCATTCTACCACAAGATTATTCCAATTTTATTAACAAAAACAGGCATAATTATATCAGAATCCGCCTGACAAAAGGCACTAGTTTGGAGTCTGTTATCTTAGAGTTTATTAACCGTCTTGGGAGAAATCCAAAACATGGCACTGACTATATCTATCATACTTGCAGGAATTGCAATAGGCTTACTGGTACTTTATGGTGCTGATGTGGCAGTAGGCTATTCTAGTGAATCTGGTGAGGGGTTTTTACCATTTGATCACATGGTGCGTGGTTTGGGACTTGGAATGCCATCCTTAATACTGCCAATAATTGCCTTTGTAATATCAAGAAAGGAGCCATCTCATATCCTAGGGGGTATGATAATACTATCTGGTATATTGATACTAGTTGGCGGTGCGGTGGTAATTGGGAATGCAGATCTTGCTAAAGCGGCAGAGTCTGGGAGAAATGTGCTTTCTGAAGCTATACCACTAATCATATCAGGTGCCATACATATAGGACTAGGCCTGTTAAAACTGAAAAAATCCAAGCAGGGCTAAAATGCCATACTGTACAAAGTGTAGCACAAATGCAGACAAGGTTTATGACTGTGAGCATACTGATTTTGAGGATTACTGCAAGGACTGCTATACAGAACTACACTATTACATCACTGAAAAATATGACAAAGAGGAATGACATGTCTAAAGATCTACCGCACACATTCCACTATTGGGTAAAACATGTAGATGGGTATCATTTTTGCTCAAAGTGCGGTAAGAGAAAATCCTAGGCAGCTCTACTTATATCACAACCACATATCATCATATCTATGGATGCTGTGATTCTTGCAGGAGGTAGGGGTGAGCGCTTACGACCAGTTACTGACTATATTCCAAAACCACTAGTCCCAATATGTAATGTTCCTATACTAGAATGGCAGATATCATATCTGGAAAGATATGATATAAAGAGAATCATTTTGTGTTCTGGGTATAAATCTGAAATGCTCCGGGACTTTGTAGAAAGGAGAAAGTTCAAAGTTGATTTGGTTATTTCTGATGAAATAAAACCTCTGGGAACAGGAGGTGCACTCAAAAATGCCGCTTCTTTGATTTCCAGTAATGATGTGGTAGTGATGAATGGTGATGTAATTACAGATATTGATCTTGGCAAAATGTACCATACCTCAAACTCACTTGCTGCAATACCGTTGAGGACAAAGTTTGGTGTGCTAGATATTTCTGGGGATGTGATTTCAGGATTTCGTGAAAAGATGCACCTTGATAATATATGGATGAATGCAGGTATTTACTGTCTTGGAAGGGATATGCTTGATGATATCCCAGGGAATGGAGACTTGGAAAAAACCACATTTCCAGAGTATGCCAAAAATGGACTTCTTTATGCAGTAAAATATGCAGATGCAAAATGGTACTCTATTGATTCATTCAAGGATGTTGATGAGTGCTCTGCTATAATTCATGATATGATGAAATAATGCATGATATGTGGATGTACTATAGTATGTGGTGTTATGCTACTGTGATACCATGCATGTCTAATGATTTTCTAGCATTTGCATACATGGTGGGTTTTTAAGAATATATGGGATTAAAACTATGCTCAGCACTATGTGCCTGTTCTATATAGTGTGACTATCATGTATGCCATCTCACCTGCAAATGACTTGTCGTGGCTTGCCTTTGATGTGTATGTGCCAGCATGTTTCCAAAATATGTCATTTTTTGGATTTGCCTCAGGGCATGATTGATCGCTCAACATGTCTGTACTTTTTGATTATTCTCATAACGTATAGGCTCAATCATATTTGTCAAAATAGGTTATATTCGTAAACTATACCCTGCCTGAATATTTTTACCTCATAAAGCATAGATTCTCAACAGGTATCTGTTTACGTACCAAGAGTTTACACATGGGAGGGAAGAATGCATGATCATGTCTTTACAGGAGTATTGATGTGAACAGTTACCTAATCTTTATACGTAATTAAACTAATTTCAGATATTTAATTATTTTTCAGAGTTGCAGTCCTTGGGATTGTACATGCCAAATTGACCCACCAATCATGATGGTGGGGGCCATTTTTCATAATCTGGACTAAGATAGCAGATTAACATCTGGCATATCAATATGCGCAACGAAACGTCATAAGTTTGCTTGGCTATAAGATCCCTCAACCATATCCAAATGTTGGCAAGTATAATGGACAGGACATAAAATAGTATCCTTATTGCTGGATTGGTACTGTTTGTCATGAGCATGATTGATTTTGTGGTTCTGTACCCTGTCTCAATATCCCATCTTTTCTTGTACTCTTCTGGAATTAACTTTTTGATATCTTGTACATCACCGGACAATGATGTTGCAAAGACATGATAATTTTCATAGATGCGTTTTTCCTTTTCCTTTTTGTTTTTCTTTACTGGTGCTTTTACAATTACTAGGTTAAATGTAAATTTTGTAATTCCATTGCTTATAGTATATTTTGAAACAGCTTTTCGATCACCAGTAGCATGTTCTATTATGGCCTGCTTTATTCTAGAATCCTTCTTGGCAGATATGATGGAATTTTTTCTAAATTCCCGTACGACACGCCTCACTTCAGTGAAATAAAATTCACAGTCAAGCAGGAATAATTGTACCCCAATACGTATTTTGTTGCATTTTTGGATGGTTTTACGCACAAATTCAGGGTTAAATTTGCCTCTTGTAACTAGCTGTATGCCAATATGCATCACCATTTTTCCAGAGACAATCTTTGC
>JAPOPJ010000289.1 GCA_026712925.1 Nitrososphaerota archaeon | reverse complement strand
CTTGAATTTAGTTTTGTGAGTATAACTCTGCTAGCATTGCAGAGAGCTGAATTTCAGAGTTTGCTCCAATTAAAACTCTGTAATCATATTTTGCAATGATTTGAAGTATCTCTGACATGTTTTCAGGTTTTAACTTGAATACAGCAGAATTTAGGTATTTTAAAAAGTCAGATTCTGACATGCCATACACCTTGATTAACTCTGTCATTTTTTCTCGTGCGTCAATAATTTTGCCTGCCAGTGCCAGTGATAGTACACCATCAACATCACCAGTTTTGCTGAGTCCAGCAGTTGACTTTACAGTCTCTTCAGTTATTTCACCCAAACTTGCAGTAGCTTGCATCAGATTAATTGCATGTCTGAGGTCACCCTCAGTATGGTCATAAATCATCTCTAGTCCTTTCTTTTCTGATTTTATTTTTTCCTTGTCTGCTATTTTTTTGAGGTGCTCTATTATATCCTCTCGGGGTATGGATGTAAACTTGAATGTAGCACATCTGCTCTGTATTGGATCGATAATCTTTGAAATATTATTTGCAATCATGATGAATCTGCAATACTTTGCAGTATCTTCAATAATTCTTCTTAATGCTGTCTGTGCATCTGAGGTCATTTCATCTGCTTCATCTAGAATTATTATCTTAAATGGCACGTCTACCATGCCGGCAAACATGGAAAACTTTTTGACCTTTTCTCTTACCATGCCGATTCCTCTCTCATCTGAGGCATTCAACTCTAGGGTATAATCTCTAAAGTACTCGCCAAGTATCTGTCTTGCAATGCATAATGCACTAGTGGTCTTTCCTACGCCTGCTGAACCTGAGAATAGTAGATGTGGCATGTCAGTAGGGTCTTTTATGAGGGCATCTATACTCCCAATTACATCCTTTTGATTTACTACATCAGAGAGCGTCTGGGGTCTGTATTTTTCCACCCACATGCCACTTGCCTGCATGTGTTGACTGTGCCTAACACCCATTAATAAATTCGGATTTACATGACTCAGGTATATGCAGTGCTTATGTGCTATGATATGGCATGATATGGCATGATGTGGCATGATGTGGCATGATGTGGCATGATGTGGCATGATGTGGCATGATATGGCATGATATGGCTTGATATGATATATCACACATGCCAAACATGTATGAGCAGGTATGGAGGCGGGCTTTTACCTAGGTTACTATGATGTACCTCACATCTTAAATTCAACTACTCCCAGAGTATAGTGTAGGTTGTACTTGGATCAATTGATATGACTAAATTGTTAACACAATTGAGTGATTCAATACTTGAATAACCTCAGGAAAATAGTGATCTTACAATGGATATGAAGACAAGTGAAAAAGTGCATGAAATTGGATACCTCCTAAAGGATGCCAAGATTATAGTTAATCAGGATTTGAATTTTGATGTTGCAGGTATAAAGGTAGAAAGTAAACAAGGCGAGATGATGAATCTCCCGCGTTGGGTAGGTCAAATACTAGAAGAGAATGGTCTAGGCGACCTAGACAGCCCTGATATGATTACTGAATTAAAACAAGCCCTCTCAAAGGAAAAGATGATCGGCGAATATCAAGTCTCTACACTAATGCCAGACTTTTACATCAAACTAAGAGCATCTATGAAAAAACTTGACAGGCATGACTTTGATAACGTGGAAAGTGTACTATTAGAGCTATTCCGCATGAGGCGAGGAAAGATAGTAAAGCTTGCCGACTCTTCAAAGCTTACAGCAGAGCTAAACTCTAAACTTACAGTTGAGGAAAAAATGTTTTTTGAATCCATCAGTGAGAATAGCAAACAGTTTGAGCGCCAAATAAGAGGTGATGCAGATGAGTGAAATGCAAGCAGACACATTTACAGATTCGGCATTATCTGATCGTGTAAAGATATTCATCTCTAAATTCAAACTATCTGATGGCAGTTACAAGTATGTTCAAGCAGTAGATGAAATGATGCCAAAAAACTCTAAATTCATTGTAGTTGATTATAATGATTTAGTAACAGAACCACACATTGAATCCATATTTCATACTGACCCAGATCGTATCCTTGCGGCATTTTCTCGTGCCATAAAAGAGACACTACAAACTAGATTTCCTGACTATGCAGAAAAAATAAAAGATGAAATTCGAGTAAGGCTAGTAAACTTTCCACTAGAGCGAAGCCTCAGACAGATAAACTCTGAAACTATAGGAAGAATTACAAGTGTCTCAGGAATGGTAGTGCGAGCATCTGAGGTAAAACCACTTGCAAAGGAGCTTGTATTTGTATGCCCTGATGGACATCCTACAAAGATAATCCACGTCAAGGGAATGAGTGTAAGTGTTCCAATTATGTGTGATCATGCAAATTGTAAACAACGAGAGTTTGAACTAAAACCTGAAGAGAGTACATTCCTAGACTTTCAAATTCTCAGACTACAAGAACTACCTGAAGATCTTCCGCCAGGTCAACTTCCACATTATATCGATATTACCATAAAGCAGGATTTAGTAGATAATGCAAGACCCGGTGATCGTATAATTCTTACTGGAATGGTCCGTGTCGAACAAGAGTCAATTGCAGGAGTAAGTAGAGGACATAGCGGTCTGTACAGGCTCAGGATAGAGGGAAATAATATAGAATACCTTGGAGGCAGAGGCACTAAAACCTCTAGAAAAACAGAAAGAGAAGAAATATCCCCAGAAGAAGAAAAGGCAATCAAGACACTATCTACAAACCCTGATGTTTATGATAGACTTGTGGATTCGTTTGCCCCACATATTCAAGGACAGACTCTGATAAAGGAGGCCATACTATTACTTGTAGTAGGCTCTACACAAAGAGTACTAGGAGATGGAAGCAAGATACGTGGTGATATCAATGTGTTCCTAGTCGGTGACCCTGGTACTGCCAAATCTGAGATGCTGAAATTCTGTGCACGAATAGCTCCTAGGGGTCTGTACACTTCTGGTCGAGGCTCTACAGCTGCTGGTCTGACTGCTGCTGTAGTGCGCGATAAGACGGGAATCATGATGCTAGAGGCAGGTGCCGTAGTATTAGGTGACCAAGGACTTGTATGTATAGACGAATTTGACAAGATGAAGCCCGAAGATAGAAGTGCACTCCATGAAGTCATGGAGCAACAGTCTGCTAGTATTGCCAAGGGAGGAATAGTTGCAACCCTTAATGCACGCACATCAATTCTTGCAGCTGCAAACCCAATGTATGGAAAATATGATCCATTCAAAAATATAACAGAGAATGTGAATTTACCCATTCCACTACTTACTAGATTTGATCTAATCTTTGTAGTACGAGATATACCAAGCAAAGAACGTGATGAAAAGATTGCAAGGCATATCATAGAATTACATACACCGCAGGGAACAGACAAGCGCTCTATAATTGATGTTGACATCTTGACAAAATATTTGGCATATGCAAAGCGCATATCGCCCATACTTACAAGAGAAGCAGAAGAAAAAATACTGGACTATTACCTAGAGATGAGAAATGTAGATTCTGAAGAAATGATTACCGTTACCCCTAGACAGCTAGAAGGAATAATCAGACTCTCTACTGCTCGGGCAAGGCTTCTCATGAAGGATAAAGTAGAAGAAGAGGATGCCGAGCGTGCAATATATCTAATTCAGAGCATGCTACAAGATGCCGGAGTCGATGTAAATACGGGTAAAGTTGACTTGGGTGTACTACAAGGAAGGCCAAGAAGTGAGGTCTCAAAGATGCAACTATTCATGGATGTTTTAAAGTCACTAGAAGGCGATAGCAAGGTACCTGTAGATGAAAAGACGTTTGTCGAGGAATTAGAGAAAACTGAAAAGTTTTCAGAAGATGAAGCACGTACCTACATACAAAGGATGCTACGCGAAGCATCTATTTATGAATCAAAACCAGGACATTATAACCGGGTTTGAGAAAAAAAATTCCAGAATTAGCAGAAAAGTACCTAAAATCAGAGGGATATACCTCCTTATACCCACCACAAAAAGCATGTGTACAAGCAGGGCTTCTTGATGGGAAAAGCCTGCTTGTATCTGCACCTACTGCTAGTGGCAAGACACTAATTGCTATACTTGCTATAATTAGTCATATCTCTAAGCGAGGTGGTAAAGTGATATATCTAAGTCCCTTAAGAGCGCTTGCTGCTGAAAAGTTTGCAGAATTTAAAAAGCTAGAAAAACTAGACTTTGGACGAAATATACGCGTATCTGTATCAACTGGTGACTTTGATGGTAGGGATAGAAACCTTGCAAAAAGTGACATACTAATCCTTACAAATGAAAAGATGGATTCCATAATACGGCACCGCGCAGAGTGGGTCGATGAAATTGGTTTAGTTATTGCAGATGAAGTCCATTTAATTGGAGATGAGACACGTGGTCCTACATTAGAAATGGTACTAACACAGCTAAAAACATCAGTAAATGATTTACAAATTGTAGGGCTTAGTGCAACTGTAACAAACTCTGATATTATATCAGATTGGCTTGGATGCAAGCTGATAAAGACTGATTGGCGCCCTGTACCACTATTTGAAGGTGTGACTGATGGAAATCATATAATTATGAACAATAATGATACATTTGAGTTTAAGAAAACAAAAAACGGTACACCAATTGACTTGGGGGTGCAGTCTGTTGCAGAAGGCGGCCAGTCCCTCATATTTGCCGAAACACGAGCTCGCTCAAAATCTCTTGCAACAAAGGCGGCAAGTGTTGTGTATGATCTGTTGGAAAATAAAGAATTAGATAAACTTGCTAAAATATCTGCCAAAGTATTGCGTGAAAATGAACAGACTGATATGGTAAAGACACTAGCCACATTACTCAAAAGTGGTGTGGCATTTCATCATGCAGGATTGAATCAGAATTGTAGAAGTGTAGTAGAAGAAGAGTTCAAAAAAGGTACGATAAAGATACTATCTTCTACTCCTACACTTGCAGCAGGGGTAAATTTACCTGCAAGGCGCGTTGTAATATCTAGAGTTACCCGATATGATGCAAGAGAGGGCAGAAATATGCCAATTAGTGTAATGGAGTATAAACAGCTCTGCGGCAGAGCAGGAAGGCCACAGTTTGATAAGTATGGTCAGGCAATAGTAGTGGGAAATGATAATGCAGAAGATGTGATTGAGCGATATATAGATGGCACTCCAGAACCCATAATATCAAAGATAACTGATGACCGTTCTTTGAGAACACACATACTAAGCGTGATTGTAACACACCCGGGAATAAAAAAAGATGATTTATTGGGATTTTTCTTGCAAACACTCGGAGGGGTACAGTCTTCAAAAGCCAATGTGAAATTTGCAATTAGCATATCATTGCGATTTCTGACAAGTCAGGATATGGTGGTGGCAAAGGGGGATCGCTATGCTGCTACCGAATTTGGACAAAAGACCTCCATGTTATAT
>JAPOPJ010000288.1 GCA_026712925.1 Nitrososphaerota archaeon | reverse complement strand
TGCATCTTCACATTTGTTTGTGATTCCCTGACCGTGCTCATGGCCTTCTAAATCAAATTCATAAAAACCACAACCCTTGGCTTTTCCATCAGTGCTCACTTTTACTGTAAGTGTGGTTGAATCTGCTGCATACGCTTCTCCAATTCCTACTGCAAAAAGCAAAACCATACTAAACATGATTGCTGGAAACAAGAGTTTCTTTTTATGATCTGATTTGGCTGAAAATATTAGTGAATTGAGCACACAACAAAAAAAAAAACGCTCATATATGCTTTTGTAATTTTAAAATTTGCCATACCACTATACCACGATTCTTTATAGATGTAATTTTTGTGCCTGAAAGGGTTGTGGAATGAATTTGACTGTGTGAAATTTTTAAATTAAATGAACTCTTAGAAATATTATGGATATGGCAAAAATGACTCCGATGATACTATTTGATGATCGGTGCTATTTGTGCACAAAATTTGCAGGAGCAGTGAATTTTCTTGCCCGGGGTAGAATTGCCATAGTAGGGCACTATTCTGCACTAGGCGAGAAGATGAGAAATGATATACTTGATGAATCAGCACTAGAGATGTTTTGGCTAATTGACAAGAAAAATGCATATGGTGGCAGGGCGGCACTATTACCACTTACAAGATATGTGTTATTTTCAAAAAGAGACAAATTCAAAGAATACAAGAAAGATAATGCCTGCGGGAAAGAGTGTAAGACTGTAAAGTCTGTCTTTGTAAGGTCCTCAAGCCTGCTTTCAAACAGCCGCAAGATTACCTTAAAATCTAAATAACGTTACAGAACATCAGTGCTTGTATTGAAGATTATCGTGCGTGACAAGCTAAAAGGTAAAACCCCTATGTTATGTCTGTTTATTTTTGAAGGCTCTGAGAATATTCCCAAATTACGGGGCATTACTGCAAAGAATGCCAGAATAGTGCAGTCAGCACTAGATATGCGCGGAAAATTCGGCGAGATTGCTCTAGTTCCAACACCTGAAAAACCATATTCTAGAATATTGCTTGCAGGACTAGGCGAGAAGAGAAAACTAGATGCAGACTCTATTCGATTTGTTTCAGGAAAGATTGCTCAGAAGGCAAGGGATTTGAGACTAAAAGAGTTTACCATAGCACCGCCTCCAGATTCTATAATTGATACTGATGTAGCAGTCTCGCAGATTGTCGAGGGGTCTAAAATGTCATTGTATAGATTTGAGCATTTCAAATCAACAAAAATGAATAGAGAGCCAAACATTGTCATACTGGCACAAAACCCAAATGAAATATCGAAAACTGTAACAGCTACTGAAATTGTATCTGAAGCGGTACTTTATACAAGAAATATTGCAAACATGCCTCCAAATGCATGCACTCCAGCTGTGCTGGCAAGAATTGCAAAACAGCTTGCAAAAAAGAATGAATTAAAATGTACTGTAATCTCCAAGGCACAACTAGCAACTAGTGGGTTTGGGGGAATTACAGCTGTCGGACAGGGTAGCAAGAATGAACCAAACTTGATAATTTTGGAGTATCATGGAGACTCGAAAAATGTAAAGCCAACTGTACTTGTAGGCAAGGCAGTCACTTTTGATACTGGAGGTGTTTCTTTAAAGTCTAGTGATGCCATGACTGAGATGAAGTTTGACAAGTGCGGTGGCTGTACGGTTCTTGGAATAATGAAAGCTGCCTCGGAGCTGAATCTGCCAGTTAATTTGGTTGGGATAATACCTGCTGTTGAGAATATGCCTGGTGCTGAATCATATCGGCCTGATGATATAATAACACTGTACAACGGAAAGACCGCAGAGATACTCAATACTGATGCAGAAGGGCGATTGATTCTAGCAGATGCATTATCATATGGTGTGGAACAATATGATCCTCTGAAAATTATCGACCTTGCTACATTAACTGGTGCATGCGTTGTAGCACTGGGAAATAACATTGCCGGAATGGTATCAAACAACGACACATTTGCACAGGATTTTTCAAATTCTTCTGCAAGGACAGCAGAAAAAGTTTGGAGGCTTCCACTGGATGAAGACTATATGGATATGATAAAATCAGATGTTGCCGATATGAAAAACATGGGTATTGGCAAGGCTGCGGGAACTATTACTGCGGCGGCATTTTTAAAAAATGCAATAGAAGATACTCCTTGGGTACATCTAGATATAGCAGGGGTTGCATGGACGCAAAAAGCTACAAAGGAAAAACCGTACAACCCGCGCGGTGCTACAGGATTTGGAGTAAGACTAGTACTGGACTATCTATTATCTACTGCAAATAACAGATATTCGTACTTGTCTATTAATATACCCCCGAGCCTAAATTCGTGAGATAAAATCAACCCGACTGAAACATATTTCGATCAGTACATACTATATGAAAAACACCACAGCGGCAGAAATCAAACAAACATCCAAAACAGAAAGGATCCCAGAGTTACTAAGAGGCTAGCGGCAGTAAACATGGTGTGTTTTTCTGGATGTAGCATTGAGGATACTGCAAATTTGCTCATACATTGTCCGAACTGGATTTCAAAATGGGTCAAACGCTTTAAAGCGGGGGCATTGATGCCCTCTGTGACATGCCACGAGATGGCAGACCACGCCAGCTGTCAGTAAAAAAAATTCAAAATGTAGTTGATTACATAGGAAAAAAACTCACACCAAAGAAACTCAGATTCTACTTGAATGAAAAATATGGCGTACTATTTCTCATCACATATGCTAGAAAATTACTCTGCAAACTTGTCATGTCTGCAAAGACAGTCAAATATATCCACATAAGAAGACCTCACACTGAGGAAATCTACCGGTGGCAATACAACGCAAAAAGACGGATTTCACTCCTGTTAGAGAAGGGATTTGTGATATTATCATATAATGAGGTCATATTCATAGATGATCCAGCACTTGGTAAAAAATATTGGTCAAATGTAGGAGAACCTATTATTACAACGTACAAAAAAAGTCACAACAAAGTGGTAGCATACGATTCAATAACACATGATGGCAGACATTTTTTCAGAATGTATAATAAATTCAATAAAGATATAGCTCTGAATTATCTAAAGAAGCTGAAAAATCGTTTTGGAAAAATTGCAATAGTGATGGACCGTGCACCGCAACATAAGACAATGATTGTAACTGAATGGCTTGATGAAAACAAGAGTTGTGTCAGTGTTATGGCTTCTACCTTGCATACCAGAAATAGCTGAAATAGAACGGTTCTGTGGAAAATCAAAGAAACATGTTTCAGTATCTGAATACTATGAATCATTTCTTAAGATGTGCCATGCACTGTCAGAATATCTTCGAACTGCAAAACACGACATCGACATATTTGCATTTCTTTTTAGAAGATCATTTTATCTCACGAATTTATGATCCTGGGTATATATGATATGGGTACCCCAATAGTGTGATATCCCAATAGTGTGATATCCTAATAGATTGTTGCTTTTTTATGGTTTGATTTATGGTTTGGTTTTATCAAAAATATATCATGATATAATATGGCATCAAAAATTAAAAGTTGTCATGTTTACTTAGTTAATATCCTCTGAATTTAGATATGATGTACTTTTTGTATGTGGTAGTCTAGTTTTGTCTATATGATATGATTTTACATGCTATCTAGTTTTGTCATCTTTTTGCTTGTAGGTTTTATACTTGCATAATATGTGATGTATAATTGAAGAGATATGGCTCTAGTAGCCTCGGCTATTACGGTCAGGCTTACCTACATTTGGATTTCTAAAGCCGTGCTTTTCCATCATGTGGTTTAGAAATCTGATATCATTTGGGAACTGTTGGCCACAAACAGTACATGTCTGCATGGAAATCACTTGTATGGGGATTATCTGGGTATTAAAAGATTAATTAAAAATGCCAGCACTGTTGCTTCCCAAGGGCTCTCGCATCTTAGTAGCACAACAGCGACATCAGGTTTGACTTCCAAGTTCGGAAAGGGATTGGGTCGCACCCTGACGCTATGGCCGGCTTGTATAGTTGTGTAAATGTCTTAATTATTAACGTAACTGTAAAGGCAGTTAACCTCTATCACATTCTGAAGCTTATACGTCTGCCTAGGCCAAATATCTTTCTGATCCACTCATCACCGGGACTGTTTTCACCACTTAATCTTTGTGGCTGTTGCGTAGTCATTTGCCGATATAGTACATACAGAGGATGAGAATATCTTCATCATATCTCTTGATGAATGGATGATTATGGGGAAATATGCCATAATTCTGCTATGCCAAAAAAGGTATATGGCAACTATTTACCGAATTACGACATGACACACAGAGTAGCAGTGCTTGACAAGGAGCTTTGCCAGCCAAAAAAATGTGGGCTAGAATGTATAAAGTACTGCCCTGTAAACAAGTCTGGTGCAGACTGTATCACGCTTGATGATATTACAAAAAAAGCACGCATAGATGAGGATGTTTGCAATGGTTGTGGAATTTGCGTCAAGGTATGCCCGTTTGATGCAATTACTATAGTGAATCTCGCATCTGAGCTTGCCTCAGAAAAAATCCATCAGTTCGGGCCCAACTCGTTTAGATTATACAAACTTCCTACTCCTAAGAAAGGCGAGGTAGTCGGCCTGCTTGGTCGTAACGGGATGGGCAAGAGTACGGTTGTAAATATTTTATCTGGTAGCCTCAAGCCAAATCTAGGACAGTATGAAAATCCGCCAGAGTGGGATGAGATACTAAAACACTATGGCGGAACGGAACTAAAAGCACATTTTGAAAAGATACGACAACAACAAATTAAAACCTCTATCAAACCACAACAAGTCCACCACATAGCACAGGCCTTTGATGGCACGGGAAAAGATCTTGTAGATATGTATGATGAGAGAGGTGTGGCAAGCAGTTTGGTTCGAGATTTGGGATTAGAAAATTCTATGGAACAAAATCTCGGAGAGCTCAGCGGCGGTGAGCTGCAAAGAATTGCAATAACAGCTGCTGTATCAAAGGATGCAGAATTTTACTTCTTTGATGAGCCATCATCATACAATGATGTCTTTCAGAGAACTAATGTAGCAAGAGTCATCCGGGGCTTGGCAGAAATTGGAAAGAGTGTAATGGTAGTAGAGCATGACTTGACATTACTAGATTTTCTAAGTGATTATATCGAGGTGTTGTATGGTGAGCCTACTGCATATGGTATAGTATCTAGTGCACTATCTACCAAGGTTGGAATCAATGTATTTTTAGATGGATATCTTCCAAACGAAAACGTAAGATTTAGAGACAAAAAATTCTCATTTGACGTGTCGTCTTCATCTGATGACTTTCAGCAAGGAAGTAAAGTCGTATCATATCCAAAACTTGAAAAAAGATATGCGACATTTCATGCAAGCATGGAGCCTGGTGCAGTTAGAAAAGGTGAGGTACTTGGAATAATGGGTGCAAATGCGCTTGGCAAGACAACTATGATGAAAATGATTGCCGGTGTTGAAAAGCCTGATGCTGGCAAAATTGATAAAAAAATAAAGATTGCATACAAACCACAATATCTTCAAAATGATATTGATGTAGAGGTTGTATCTTTGCTTGGCAAGGCAAATGAGGGACCGATAGAGGGAAGTCAAGAAGAAGAGCAAATTCTAGAGCCGCTAAAGATTAAAAAATTGTACAACAAGTCACTCAAAAATCTATCCGGTGGAGAGCTGCAAAAGGTAGCAGTTGCAACATGCCTGCTACAAAAGGCAGACATGTATGCACTTGATGAGCCATCTGCATTCCTAGATGTAGAAGATAGGATAGCAGTTGCTAAATTCCTGCAAAAGTTTGTCCGCTCTTTTGGAAGGTCTGCCGTGGTAATTGACCATGATTTGCAGCTAATGGATCTCATCTCTGACTCTATTGTAATATTTGAAGGTGAGCCAGGATTATCAGGTCGTGCTACTTCACCACTACCAAAATCTGAAGCAATGAATCGATTCCTAAAGTCATTAGACATGTCATTTAGAAGAGATGAGAGAAGCCTCAGACCTAGGGTCAACAAGTCAGCTAGCAGACTAGATAAGGAGCAAAAAGGCTCTGGAAGGTTTTACTATAAAAATTGACTCGGATGCTTAAAAAATCACTACATGGAATACTAGATGAGGTTGAATGCAAAGAACTAGTATCGGCATTTGATCAAATAGGTAATATCATAATAGTGAGAATCCCTGATTCACTGTTATCAAAAAAAGAACTCATTGGCAGGACACTACTTCGGGAGGTAAAAGTTGCAAGGAGTGTATTTTACCAGTCGTCTGCTGTAGAGGGTGACTTTCGTACCAGAAAACTAGAACTTGTTGCAGGAGAAGATTCTACTGAGACACTTTACCGAGAGTCTGGTTGTAGGTTTTTAGTAGATGTGGAAAAGGCATTCTTTTCACCTAGACTCTCAACTGAGCGGGCACGCATTGCTAATCTTGTAAATGATGGTGAAATAATTCTTAACATGTTTGCAGGAGTTGGAATGTTTTCAATCATGGTAGCAAAGACAAAAAGATGCAAAGTGTATAGTATAGATGTTAATCCTGTAGCATCAAGATTGTGTGAGAGAAATATTGAATCAAACAAACTATGTGGTGAAGTGATTTCAATTAATGGTGATGCGCGAGAAATAATTAATCACACCCTAGATGATATGTCAGACAGAACACTAATGCTACTCCCTGAGCGGTCTGATGAGTTTCTAGATGTTGCCATCAGAGCTACAAAGAATGGTGGAATACTTCATTATTATTCCCACATTCATGCTGATAAAAAGACAGATGCCGGGAGGCTTTCTGAGGAGCATTTTGCCCAAATATCTCCTACTCGCTTTGAGATATTAGGCTCAAAAATTGTCAGGCCAGTAGGACCAAGATTCTATCAGACAGTAGTGGATGTTAGGATTTTAAAATGATTATTCATCAGATGATATGGATGCTGATGATGGCTTTGTAGTTGCCATTATGTATCCTGTCCATGCAACTACTCCGAGAATCCCACCTGCTATCATTAGAACTGATAATTGTAACACTATGGGACTCCACTCAGAGAGCATCAACAGATATGCGTATAAAAAAAAGCCTGCTATACATAGAACAAAGATTGTGATTCCTATTCCCTTTCGTCTATTCATGGCAGTCGCACTCGCTGTGGCGTGCTTGCAACATGTCTTAATATGGTAGCACAAATTTTCATTTCCTTGTTCAGTTTCAATATCATATCTAGGGGGTTAAAAATTCATTGAAGCCGCCTCTGTATGTGGTACGTATGGCAGGAAATAGTATGGCAGTCATGATTTGGCACTACGCACAAAATTTTTGCATATCTGCTAGATGTAGTGCTGGAATTGTGCCAATTCATACAGATTATGCTAGATGTGTATCTGTATTTTGGTATCCTTTACAGATAGTCATGTGTGGTCTATCTCTATTGCCATTAGGTATGCATCCTCACCGTCGCGATAGTATGAGTGGAGTTGTTGTCTTATGACAAACCCAAGTTTTTCATACAATCTAACTGCATCATTATTACTACATCTAACTTCAAGGTAAAACTCGTCACATTTTCTTATTCTGATGCCATTTACAGACTCTTCTACTAGTGCTTTACCTATGCCCTTTCTTCTATACTCGTCAAGTACTGCAACAGAGACTACATGACCCTTTTTTACAAATCCTAGTTTCTTAAAGTTGGAAAACCCGTACTCTGTCTTGCACATTATATATCCTGCAATTTTATTGCCTACTTCTGCTACAATGAATGCTTCTGGTATCTCTGCAAGCAGGCTTTCATAAAAATAGTCTGAATAGTGCTCTGGAAGCGTCTTTAGATTGACTTCCATCACGGGTATGAGATCGCTTGGTTCTGCGCGGCGAATACTACAGTCTCCAAGTTGCCTTAGTATTACTTGCATTATTGATTGTACGTGTCTTTATTGGTATTTAATTTTAGGCTAGATATCAGTCACTATACCATCAGTAATGTGCCATCCGCCTATTTCTCAAAACTACTATTCAGTAGTGCAGATTCTGACAAAATAGTCATGATTGTGGTAAATTACATGCAAAATCTGTTCAAATGTACCTTATCCTATATGGGTGAAAACTGCAAAACGATTTAATGGCAAGATAATGTCATATGCTTATTGAGTGATCCCACTCAGGAAGATATAATCTCCCTGATAAACTCCATGTTTCAAGTCAGCGATGTCAATGTGAGGATGTATGCAATAGAGTTTAGAATTGAGGATGAGGATTTCAAGTCTGGATTTGAGAATCTTGCAAGGCAGATGGAAGGTAATAGCTATGCCTGTAAACTAGAGCGGCGAGATAGAGACAAGTATATTATAGTCCAAAAATTCACTCCTAAAAAACACAGACGACTATTCAACTCATCATGGATGCCAAGGGTGTTATTTGCAGTTGTGGTTGCATTTGTTATGATTGACGGATATTATAGAACTGCTGGTACGAACAATATAGTGGATATTGGGGATCCATTTGAGATGGCAATAGTGTACACCATATCACTCTTGGGCATTTTGGGAGTACATGAACTGGGACACATTGTAGCGGCAAAGATGCATCGACTAAAGACTACGTGGCCGTATTTTTTGCCTGGACTGCCGGTAATTGGAATCCCTACATTTGGGGCATTCATACAATCACGAGGCCTTACTATAAACAGGGAGATTTTGTTTGATGTGGCAATTGCAGGCCCGATAGCAGGACTTGTAATAGCTGTAATAGTATCTGTGTATGGTGCGTATACAGCACCAATAATTCCAGAAGATGTTGCAAGCAGATTGTTTGCAGAGAACAAACTAGGTGATTGGGCTTGGGGTGAACCACTACTCATGACTGCAAGTCTTGCATTGTTTGGCAAGGGAACAGAAGGACAGGAGGTTATAATGACACCAATATTATTTGCATCATGGATTGGATTCATGATTACCTTTTTGAACATGCTACCTGCTTGGCAGCTAGATGGCGGGCATCTAGCAAGAACACTCTTGGGACCAAAACTACACAGGTATGCTACTTATGGAAGCATGGCAGTGTTGTTTCTTTTAAATTATTGGCTCATGGCAATTCTCATACTTGTACTGAGCTCAAGAAATCCAAGTGCTGACCCACTAGATGATGTCTCACCGCTTTCAAGAAATCGCAAGCTTGCATATATTCTAGTTATCGTACTTGCAGTTTTATGTGCACCACTGCCGTCATCTTTCACATTACCATTTCTATCTTAAAAGTAATCTAGCTCCATCAATAACTATGGATATTTTTTGTCGTGGTCCTTGGGTTTTTAAAATATACTCTACTGCTTGTTTGATTCCAGAAAGTGGAATCATGCCTAACTTTTTTGCATATAGTTCAGGAAGTGTTGAAATGATTCCAACTTGAAAGTCCGGACGCGACTCGTGCAGGTATAGGAGATTTTCCATTCCATCTATGTATTTTGTAGGGTTTTTTAGTCTGTCAGGGGACATGCGCCCCTCTACATATTGCTGTATTGCCTCTGAGCCTAGACCATCCTGACATTCTGCTGCAAGTATGGCAAGACCATCTTTTTTTATTGGTGTTGTACAGTTCCACAGAGAGGAAAGCGACTTTGCAAGACTGCGATTACTAGAGTCTTTTCCTGTGCTTATTATCATGGATTTTTGCTCATCAACATCTTTGACTGCTGATGCTTCTAGGGATTTTGTAAGGGAACATGTCTGTGATGGGTGCCCTACTGCAAAATCTACTATTCCAGATGAGCCAGCTACTATCTCTATTGCTTGGATGTCAAAATTGTTTACAAACTTTGTAGCTTCAACAAAACTCTCTGTTGGCTGGCCTGGAGCCGGGGAGTTTGATTTTCGCTTGGCATACGCGGCAAGCATGGATTCTTGGCCGAATCTTTTTAGAAGTCTTGTAGATATGGTCTCATAGCCAAATAGTCCGTCAAACTCTACCTCACCTACAAATACGAGCTCAGGATTTATCTCAGAGTCATCAAATTCACTTACCGTACTTCCTTCTGGCAGGCCTTCTCTGATTTGATTTGCAATTTTTTTGTCTGATAATATCTTTGGAAATGGAAGTGATTTTTGTTCGCATATTGTAAATAGTGATGTGATGATCTTTTGGATAGATTTGGAATTATGTAGCACTACTAGTTCCATGGGCTTTGCTAAATTGATGCTCTTTAGTCTTTCAGTAATGGTATCATCATTCATCACTTTTCCGTCTGAATCGACTTTTTGGTTGAGATTCTCTGCACGTATGTCTAGGACTATCTCTGTACTTCCATAGTTTAGCCAGATTTCAGGCATGCCATATCCACCATACCATATCCACCATACAAACCGAAATAAACCTAAACATGTTAAAGTTTTAGTGCCTGTCGGTACTTACCCAAACTTGGCGCTTGGATGGACAATAGTTGCCAAAGAGTTTACCACATCCATAATACCAAAGTACGAGTGATCGTATACTATACACCAAAGCCGATTTTGAAGATGCTAAAGAACCCTAAACGCCTAAAATTTGTCATAAAAGATAGCCATGTTGAGGTCAGAGGGTCAGATTAACAAAAGCCTCGAATTTGTGGGAGAATCCCATAGTGTGTTATCCCATAATACAAGAGTTATATTGTATAGTGAGGGAATTTCAGACTGTTGAGAACACTTCCAATCATGTTAGTTCTATTATGTGTACTTGTAGTTAATTCGGCATGGGCGCAGAATCTGCCTCCGATAGATGTGGGTGAGAAAAAATACCCAAACATGGATTCCCGCCTTGCATCCATGTATGAGGATGCGCTTGCATCAGATGATTCAGACTTGTTTAACTCTGTGGTTCCGCAAGGCTCAGGAGGTGAGCGTGTCCAGGTCATACTTGAGATGGTTACTGCTGATGCACCACTCCCAGAGAATTTGGGAATCATAGTTGAGACATCTTATGAAAACTTGATACAGGCAACAGTCCCGGTAAGAAACTTGGTAGCTATAGCATCTGCTGAGAATGTGCTAAGAGTAAGTCTTCCATCTACTCCCGTGCCTGCTGTAGTGCCACCACCTGCTGATGTAGTACCTGCTATGGTACAGCCTCTTGCAGAAGATGAATTTCTTGGTGGCTTTGATACAATGTATATTTTAATTCCTGCTATAATACTGCCTGCTGTTGCAATCACTTTTTGGAAAATAAAATCACGAAAATGATTGGCAAATTTTGCATTGCAGTATTGGTTATCATATGCGTAACTGTTACCGGATTATATTATGGGGGTGACTTTTCTACCCAAGTACATGCTATGCAAGATGATATAACAGGACAAATTCCACAGGATGATCTCCAGACAGATATAAACTCGCACAATACTGATGCGCTAGTAAGTCAGGGTGCGGCAGTTATTGGTTCAGATTTAGTCAATCATGACGGATATACCGGCAAAGGAGTCAAGATAGCTGTAATTGATACTGGCTTTAACATTTACAATCCAGAGATTGCAGATAATATAGCTGGGTATAGATCCTTTGTATATCCAGATCTCAGCATTGCAGGGGATGACCACCGGCATGGAACTGGAGTGGCAGAAATAATAGTAGATGTAGCACCTGATGTTGAACTATACCTTTACAATATCAATAATGTAATTGGATTTTTGAATCTTGCTGATCACATTCTTGAACGAGGTGACATTGATGCAGTATCTATGTCGTTGGGATTCTTAAATACAATAGGACCCACTGATGGCACTAACGTCATTTCACAAAAAGTGGATCAGCTTCGAGACAATGGAATACTTTGGGTGAATGCTGCTGGAAACTATGCAAATAACTATTGGCATGGGACATTTACAGATTCTAATGGTGACAGTCTGCACAACTTTCAACCTGATAGTCAGGTGCTAAGCATTGATGTTGATGTTACAAACCCACTAGTGTTGATACTTAGCTGGGATGATTGGAATTATTCCTCGCAGGACTATGAACTATGTTTGATAGGTGAGTTCCTCGGTGAGCTTCGCACTATAACTTGTTCTACAAACACTCAGAACGGGTCTTTTCCCCCGGTTGAAATAATCCAGTATGTATCACCATATGCTCAGACTGTATATGCTGTAATTCTAAAGCATGATGCTGACAGAAATGTGAACTTTCAGCTATTATCTCTAAATCATGGACTAAAAGAGTCTGCTGTATCGCGCAGTAGCATAATTATTCCTGCTGATGCAGATGGCTCATTTAGCATTGGAGCGCGCCACTGGAATGACGGCGAACTTCAAAGTTATAGCTCTCATGGTCCTACACTTGATGGTAGAGTCAAGCCTGACATCACTGCCCCTACGGGAGTTTTTACTACTGCATATTGTGGATTTTCATGTAATAGTTTTCATGGAACATCTGCCTCAGCACCGCATGTCGCAGGTGCAGCTGCGCTTGTAATGGAGAAATATCCTGATATAACACCAGAAATGGTTCAAAGCATACTAGAGGCTACTGTAAATGATAGGCATCCAAAATCAAACGAAGACGGAACAGGATACTTGAATGTCTCTATGCTTTCTGGCACGGACATACTAGCACTTGATAATGCCAACTCTGAATGCGATCCATGCTTTTTCCCAGATAGTCTAAATGTTTACAACGGGGATATGGTTGTGTGGGTTAATTCTGGCAATGATGATATTCAGATAGGTGGAAGTATAGGCGATGTTGAATTTGAAAGCCATAGCATTGCAAGAGGAGAGCAACACTCTGAAATATTTGAAACTGCTGGAACCGTAGAGTATTCAGATTTACTTCACACATGGGCACTAGGCAAAATCACTGTAAATGAAATCCCAGCTCCAGAAGATGTGTCACCAGAACTATTGACTGCGGCTGTAACCTCATCTAACCAAATCACAATAACATTCTCTGAGCCGATACATGCGACTCCTTCTAGCATTACAGATTTAGTGCTATTGCCTGGTGGCAATAGAACAGTCACATCTATTGATGGCTCTGGTACTGATACCATTATACTTGAATTTGATGGCGCGCCGGTCCTAACTAGTGCTACTGCAACTATGAATATTGCAGTAGTTGATGATACAGGTGATATGTTTACAAGTAAATCGACAGCTGCAATTGAGCCAGTACTAAATGCACACACAGGTCAGTGCCAAACTGAACTTGGCGGGTGCTTTACTCCCTCGGTAGCAACAGTTAGTATAGGTGGAATGGTGACATTCACAAATACAGACTCTGTAGCGCACACATTTACAGCTGGAACAGTTTATGGTGGTAGTGCTAGAGAGTTTGATAGCGGCCTGTTAGTTGCAGGGTCCATTTATGAATATATGACAGAAACAATAGGTGAGATACCATACTTTTGCGAAGTTCATCCTTGGATGAGTGGGCTTATTCTAGTACAAGATAATGTGCGTGCTTTTGATGGCCAGCTGCCTGTTCTTGATGTAGTTTCAATTGATTCCTCAAATACACAAAATGATCCCATTATAGTAGGTGATGTGATAACTCTGGCATTTTCACCCTCTGAGGAGATAACTGATGTGGCAGTAACAATCAACGAAAATGAATCTCTGGCAACTACGGTATTTGGCAACACGTATAGTTCTACTAGAATAATTGAGAGCTCTGATCCTACCGGGCCTATAACATTTACAATTGACTTTTATGACATGTCGGGGAACTTGGGAACACAGGTTACTACTACTACTGATGGTTCAGTAGCAGGTGATAATCCACAGACTAGTGTGACAGGACGAATATTCAGCGATGCTAATAGTAATGGTATCATGGATGAGGGCGAGGTAGGCATTTCTGGACATGAAATTACTGCTATAGATATCACTACAAGTCACCAGTCTGTAGTTACTACTGAGAGTGATGGAGTGTACACGTTTAACCACGTCAGACCATACCCTGCATCCACCTTGATCCAAACAGGAATGTTCCCAAGGGGACATACACTTGATGTCGGTGTTCCGTGGTTTACATACGTGCAACCACAGCAAGGAAGCACGGCAACATTTGATGTAGGGTTTTATCCCGTACCGCCAAAGGAACTAGTCACACTTGAAGTTATAGTGTACCATGATGCTAACCAAAACGGCCTGATAGATGTAGGCGAATCTACAATTGAGGGTGTAAAGGGACTATACGTTCATACGTATAGCATAGGTGATGTCGCATTCATAGTACCTGATGCTGATGGAAGATCTACTGTGGATGATTTGGTACCTGAAGATTTTGCACTTTTAGCAATGGAGTCAAAGCTTGCATCTGAGTATGGCTATGCTTGGGTGACTACCAATTATGAGCGAGATGATGGGGTAACGGATTTTGATTCTACTGTATCTGTGGTGGAAAATCCTGCCCCTGGCTCGACTCATACCATGCTGGTAGGCATGATACCTGTCCAGTGAATATGTCATACTGGTAGTATGGATGATATCTTGGATGATAGTCTAGATGCTAGTCTGGATGATATCTTGGATGATAGTTTGAATGGTATAGCATGCTAGATTATACTACAAATATGTGTAGGCATTAGATTTAATTCCAAACAAAACCACTCTAGCACATGTCTGATTATCTGCTAAATATTGCAGGCAGTGAATGGATTATCATAATCTTTATTGCACTGGTTCTGATACTGGGTACAAACCAGCTGCCCGGAGCTGCAAAAAAGCTTGGAAAAATAGTAAGTGAATACAACAAGGCAAAAAATGATATTCAAAATCAAGTCAAGGAAGCTACAGATGATGCTATACACATATCTGAACCAGTAGGAACTGAAAGGGAAAAACTAGAGGCAATTGCAAAATCTCTTGGGGTCGATGTTACTGAAAAATCTGATGATGAGTTGAAAAAGATAATCTCAGATAAAATGGGCCAAAAATCTGATGATGAAAAATCCTGATTTGATATAATATTATACCATCAGGTTTACATGATATGATTTTTGTGCTAAATTTGATCATAAAATCATCAATTGATAAAATGATCTAGATTCTAGTACATCTCATACATAACATCTCTCAGATTGTTTCACGAATTTGCAGAATTAATGATTAACAAGTATATCTGGATAAATAAGCATACCAGTAACTAAATTCTGGGCATAAACTTGAGTGGATACATTACAAAGTATGAAACAATAAATCACCATACTGCTGATTAGTTTTGTTGAAGTATTCCTGTCCAAAGTGTAATGACCGTCTGGCAATCCAAAAAACGTTTAACAAGAAAATCCATATCATGTGTGAATCATGCAAGTTAGAAGATTTGTTAGAATATGTCAAAAATTATGATGAGGTGTACTTGGAATTTCTTTCAAGATATGATTCTGGTATGATATCCAAAAAGAAAGTCTCTGAAAGTATGAAATCTGAGGGTATGATTAGACCTGAAAATGAAATTCAGGCAATGATTAAAAATACAAATCCTGCTGAAATTACAAAAAAGATTCTATTTTCAAAACTAGACTACATATCACAGTTCAAAGTGCTCAAAAGTCCAGAGCCTGAGATGGGCATGCAAGTGAAAGACATGGGATTAGATGAATCAATTACAAAATATTTGACAGAGTCTGGAATATCTCAGTTTTACAAATTTCAAGAAGATGCCATACAAAATATAATGTATGGTGAGGATATAATAATTGAGGCTCCTACTGCATCGGGAAAGACTGAGGCATTTATGATTCCAATAGTGCAAAAGGCGGTAAAAAAACCACAACACGGTGGGATTTTTTCTGTATTTGTATATCCTACAAAATCATTGTCGCGTGACCAACTACCTAAAATTCAAGGAATTGCAAGTGTTGCAGGTATATCTGTGGGAATATTTGATGGAGATACTAGCCAGGTAGAGCGGAGAAATATGTTGGATAATCCGCCAGACATTCTTGTCACAAACTTTGATGTGCTACACTATCACATGTGGCACCAGACAAAATTAGCAGATATAATCTCGACAGCAGAAATAATGGTAGTTGATGAGGCTCACATGTATGCTGGGATTTTTGGCTCCAATGTACACTATATCCTAAAAAGACTGAAAAGAATCTGCCGGGCAGATTTACAGTTTGTTGCAGCATCTGCTACATTAAGTGATGCTAGTGTGTTTTGTGAAAAATTGTTTGGGGTAAAGATGGGTACTGTGTCTGGCTCTGGCAGAAAGGGGGAGACAGATTTTGCAATACTCTTTCCATCATTGAGGACACAGAGAGCACTGATGGTAAATCTAACAAAACAGCTTACTGAGAAAAATCACAAGACCATGGTTTTTAGCAATTCACACATAAACTCAGAACTGCTTGCAATTCAGGCAAGAAAACAAAAAATTAACATCAAGGTTCACAGGGCAGGACTCTTGTCAAATTATCGTAGGTCTGTGGAAAAAGAGTTCAAAGAGGATACACTTTGTGCCATCTCGTGTACGCCTACTCTTGAACTCGGAATAGATGTTGGAGATGTAGATGGGGTCATATCATCACCTGTACCGGTAAATCGGCTTGTACAGAGGATAGGCCGGGCAGCAAGAAAGGGACAGCGGGGATTTGCATTTCTAGTACTGGGAAATGATCCAATATCACAGTATTACAAGAATCACCCGGATGATTATTTTGATGACAGCGAGAAATCTTACATTGATCCCAAGAATCCATTTGTTGAAAGACTTCAAGTGCTTGCAATGGCATGTGACAAACCAATATCAAAACACGAGTTAAAAGAACACCATCATATTATAGAACAGCATCTCAAAGAAGGCAATTTAGTAATACAGGATAATAGAATCACTCCCAACTTTGAAAAGATACGAGAACTGCTAAATGAGTATAGCATACGTGGAATAGGGAGTTCTGTGAATATTTTTCTAAACGGGAAAAAAATGGGAGACAGAGTACTCCCAATAGCTCTTGAGGAACTACACAAAGATGCAATATACTTTCTAGCTGGCACTAGATATGTAGTAAGAGAATTTGATTACCCCAAAAAAGATTACGCTAAACTGCAGAGGGTTCCAGCAGACCATCCATATTACACAAGGGCACTAACTGAAGAATGGCCTACTATAAAGACCATATATGAGAGGCGGAAGGCATTTGGAGTAGAGGTTGCATTTTGTGAGTTACATATCGAAAAAAAAGTGTACGGGTATGCAGTATTAGAGCTTGGTCAGGATATCACACAGGGACAAAAGACACTACTTGATGAGCCATTGACGTATGATTTTGTTACAAAGGGAATTGTATTTTGCGCCCCGCAACCTGTAACTGAGATTCAAACTGCTGAAGATGAGGAATATGTGGAGGCAAGTGGATATCATGCAACAGAGCATGTCTTGATTGAGGGGAGTAATATGATTACTGGCGGAGTATCACAGGATCTCGGTGGAATATCCATGGGATCATCAGGGTTGATATTCATATATGATGGGGCAATAGGGGGTAGTGGTGCAAGCAGAGCACTTTATGATAGGTTTGAGAAAGTATTAGAGAGAAGTATGCGAATAGTAATGGAGTGTCCGTGTATCAATGAATCTGGATGTCCGCGGTGTACTTTTTCATATAGGTGCGGTAACAACAACGAATTTCTTCACAAGAACTCATCCCTTGAGATACTAAAGCGAATCAACGCCGGGGAACAGACTCGAATTATCAATCCTTCTGAGCATGACAGGCCACTAGTATGAGGAACAAGTGTGACTTTGATATGATTAACTGATATGATTTACTGATATGATTTGCTGATGTAATTTGCTGATGTGAAGTATTGATGTGAATTGTTGGTGTAGGTTGTTGTTTATGGTATTACTGGAATTATGGGTCTAGTGCCCGGGTTTAGATGGGATGGCTTTTGGTTGGCATGGGATAAATATAACAAAATTTTACACATACTATGCAAAAAGTCGCACTTGTCACGGGTAGTTCTAGTGGAATAGGACTCGAGACATCACTTGCCTTGGCGCGTGATGGCTTTTACACATATGCCAGTATGCGGGATACTAGCAAAGGCCAAGAACTACTTGATGTGGCAAAAAACGAAGGCCTTTCAATCCAGATACTCTGCCTAGATGTTGATGATGAAGCGTCTATAGTGTCTGCCATAAGGGAGATTGAGGCAAAATCCCAAAGAATTGATGTCTTGGTGAATAATGCCGGTTATGGACAATTTGGATGTGTTGAGGATGTCTCTATAAATGAGTTCAAAAGACAATTTGGAACAAATTTTTTCAGCATAGTGAGGATAATCCAAGAGGTTGCACCCATAATGAGAAGACAAGACTCGGGAATCATTGTAAATATAAGCTCGGTAGTTGGAAGGATGGGTCTGCCAGGATCTCCTGCATATATTAGCGCAAAGTTTGCCCTAGAGGGACTCAGCGAGTGCCTCAGGTATGAGCTTGGTCAGTTTGGGATAAAGACCACATTAATTGAGCCAGGTGTGATCAAGACAAACTTTTTCAAATCCATGCAAATACCAGAATCCAATAAAGACCCAAAGTATAAGGAAATGACTGAAAATATACTGTCTGCACTAAAAATGATGGTAGATATGGGGACTCCACCATCTAATGTGGCTAAAGTAATAGTAGATGCAATACATGATGAGGAAATCCTACCACGGTATTCGGCAGGTAAGGATGCTGCCATGTTTTTAGATGCAAAAAGCACAAGAACTGACATAGAGTTTGAAAAATTCATGAGCAGAGAGCTCTTTCCAAGCTGATGTGGTTATATCTATAATCATTTTAAATTCAAATACTGGTACTGTGATTTATGATATCTTGCTGTCCTCTAGGAATTTTCTCAATCCGTGAAAATCATTTGGGGATGTAACTAGTATATCGCCTGTTATACCATGTATTATTTTTGCAAAATTTTCAAAGTCATTCTCATATGTGGCAAAGTCAATGTTTAAAAATTTAGCAGACTTTAGATTTTTCTCTGATGGAAACAAAATAATTGGTATTATGGTAAACTCTGGCAGTTTGTCGCGCAAATTTTGAACCTGTTCTGCTGACTGGACCACCTGAGTGATGAATCCTTTAGGCTTTGAGTCAATCTTTTTTACAAGCTTTTCAAAGTTTGGATTGTTTGGCACTGACAGGTACAGGTTTATTTTTGTGCGCATATCTTGACTATACAGTCGGCTTACAGTCGCACTTGGAATTTCACCAGAGTCTGGCTTGCCATACTGTGACGGATCCCCCATGAGTACGAGAATGCCAGAAAAGCCTATATCTACACACTCATCTACAAACTCTTGTATCTGGGCAGTTGTTTTGTCCCTTACTCTCATGCTTACCGTGATTGGTAGGTTGGGAATTTCGTCTTTTAGCATTTTACCAGCCTTGATTGGGGATATTCTTTGAAAGCCTAGGACATCCTCTGTAAGATGCACTGCATCACAGCTTGCTGAAATTGATTTTATTTTTTTAATAAATTCTGACAGTGAATACTCCAAATCGATTCCGGGAATAATTTTTGGCGGATTTGCCTCATACCTGACAGTCATGGTGTGGTTTTTAATAACTTTGATTAAAACGTTTGAATGGAAAAACCAATATGGAGTGATGCGTGACTCTTGCCATGATTTTAAGTGATTTTAGATCTGTTCTCAGCTCAGAAATTGACCCGGATATTTGCATAAATAGTACATTAAAACTCTCGTCAGTTCTGATTATAATTTATGGGAATCCTCCAAAAATTCTAATGACAAAAAAATCATCACATTTGAAAATACATGCAGGTGAGATTGCGTTTCCGGGTGGAAAATTTGATCAGAGTGATGGTGACTTGCTATATACTGCACTGAGGGAGACTGGCGAGGAGCTAGATATCCACCTGTCCAGATCCCATATAATAGGACAACTAGAACCTGTATCTACACTAAATTCCAACTTTACAATACTTCCCTTTGTATGTGTGGTGGATTCGTTACCTAAAGTAAGGCCAAATTCTGAGGTTGAAGATATACTCCATATACCCGCACAATCTTTTTTGAAGACAATGTGTAATGATCCAGACCCAGATCATAACACTATCCAAGAAATGTACACATTCACCTTTGATGGCCACTTGGTATGGGGTGCGTCTGCAAGAATGCTCAAGCAAATATTTGAAAAATTGTCTGCAAAGGGCTTGATGGTGTGAGATGTTGTAGGTGTTTGACAAATACACAAGTATTGTGCCGTGTCCACCGGCTTTGTCTAATAGCGAAATTGTTATTCAGTCACAATCTTTCACAAATTCAAGATTTTTGGCAGATTCTCAGCATGTCCAACAAAGAATGATGAGTAGCAAGGTTTGCATGCCAAAAATCCTGAATGTACAGAATAATCAAACTGTTTTAATTATATCATCAAATACCGATAGTATCAAAACTAGAGGATTAAATTAGTAAGCGCCTCAAATTTGTACTAGTCCGCATGAATGGATTTAATATAATATGAACAAGATATGAACAAAACATTCTCCCATACACATTTAGCAAAAAAGCATACGGTTTTAATTAGTTTCATTATGGTATAATACGCACCAGGTGTATGTTGTATCTGAAGATATCGCTGTGTGATCTTTTGTAAACAATTACCTTTTATTAGCAGATCACTCTTCATAAACAGTGTATTTTCTTTATGCTGATGGTTCTGGGCAAGCTGCAATAAAACACAAGTCGCATAACAATGGATTATACATTCTAAGCGGAGTAATAGTTCATGAAAGAAATTGGAAAACAATTGAAGAAAACCTCGCAACTCTAAAACAAGACATATTTCCAAAAATTCATCACGAATTGTGGGAACTGCATGCATATGATATATGGCATAACCAGGGTTTTTTTGCAGATGAAAAACTAAAGATGAATTTTGCAAAAAAGCAGGAAATATTTTCAAAGACTTTAGATCTTGTCTGTAATTCTCAAATCACACTACTCAATGTGATTATTTTCAAAGATTTGTTGAAGCAACGATATGGAACACCCAAAGCTTTGGAATATTCTTGGAAGTTCATGGTAGAACGTTTTGAACATTTTCTAAAACAACAATCAGGGGGAACAAACAACGGATTACTTTATGTTGATGCAAGCCATAAAAGTCCCGAATCTGAAATAAAAAATGTAATTTACAAGTTGGTAAGACATGAAAACCATAACCAAAAAATCGATCATGTGATTGAGGATCCAATTTTCAAAAAATCACATTTACGAAATATGATCCAGTTAGCAGACATGATTGCTTACATCATTCAAAAACATTATCGTAATGATACTAGCTTCAAATGCTGGTTTGAGAGATTAAAACCCAAGATTTACCAATCTAATGGTGTATTGACTAGATTTGGTATCGTGGAATTTCCAATATAAATATCGAGGAGCAGGTCCGCACAGATGCAGAACACTACTCCTCTAGAACCGCACTTATAAACGATTCATACTATATCATACCATATACTATCGTATAAAGATTGTTTTTTCAGAGTGTTTGTTGCATAAATGCGATTATACATCAAGTTGGTATAACAGATACATCTTTCATAATCTTTAGTGTTACTTATGACAGAACTAGTCACAAAGGTGCGAAATTCCAAGAATTGCGTAACAAACTATTCAAATATTCAGTAATGTGTCTTGAAAAATACCTCCTGCTGTGTTAAGTGTTTCAGTATGTGCTGTTAACCCATAGGTGAACCTACATGACCCGGCACATAACTGTACAGATTATGTAGACATGTTTCCTGCATGTTGTTACAATGGTTTAAAAAGAGCTTTTTGTGCCTGAAAATCTATGGCTGCTCGCAAGTCATCTCCGAGGAAAATCCGTCTGCTTAAAAAGACCAAGCAGACTTCACCTGTACCTGCTTGGGTAATT
>JAPOPJ010000244.1 GCA_026712925.1 Nitrososphaerota archaeon | reverse complement strand
TAATATGTCAAAAAATATGATGCTTACAGGCGATAAGATAGCCTCAATTGAGGAATATGAGGCCGGATACAACACATTTGATGACGGCGACATGGTGCGCGCCGCGGCAGTAGGAAATATAGACATTGACAAGTCTCAGCGAATTGCAAACATCAAAAACCCCAAGCTTCTTTCTGTGCCAAAAGTTGGAGATATAATAACTGGTACTGTAGTAGCAGTAATGTCTTCGATGATTATAGTCAGCATCGACTACATCAATGGTAGTCCGACTATATCCAAAGTCGAATGCCTCTGCCAGACCCGTAACATTAGAAAGAAAATTGTTGCACTAGTAAATGACATTGTCAGGCTAAAGACAGTAAGCCACCTGAATGGGGCAATTCATACTACAATGGACGGACGCGAGTTGGGTATCTTGTTTACAAAATGCAGAAAATGTGGAGGTAAAGTGGTGCAGATGCGTGATGCCATAAAGTGTATTGAATGCTCGTGGATTGACGACAGAAAGCTTTCAACAATGTTTGGAAATAGTGATTTTGTAAAACTGAGAGAGTAAGAGATGGTGCGTGTATCGTTCCAAGGTGAACCCGGTGCATATAGTGAAGCAGCAGCAAGAACATTTTTTGATGATACAGTCAAGACCATACCAGCTCAGACATTCTCAGAAGTACTAGAGAATACATCTTCAGGTAAGACAGACCATGCAGTCATTCCAGTAGAGAACTCACTTGAAGGAAGTGTAGGTGAGAGTTATGACCTGCTCTATTCCACAGACCTCAACGCCATAGGTGAAATATATCACAGGATTGAACACTGCATGATAGGAGTTGGAAAATTAAAAGATATCGACACCATATACTCTCATCCGCAGGCATTAGGCCAGTGTAGAAACTTTATCGAGAAAAACGGCATGAAGACAGTTCCCACATATGATACAGCAGGAAGCGTTAGAATAGTCAGGGAGTTAAACCAAAAAAACGTAGCATGTATAGCAAGCAAGATGGCCTCAGAGATTTATGATGTACCAGTTATTGCAGAAAACATTGCAAACAAGTCAAACAACTATACACGATTCCTAGTTCTCTCAAAGAGTACAAGTCCAAAGTCAGGAAACGACAAGACATCCATAATATTTTCCATAAAACATGAACCTGGATCACTATTCAAAATTATTGAAAACTTTCACAGAAATGGCACCAATCTGACTAAAATCGAGTCAAGGCCAACAAGGACAAGTATCTGGGAATACAACTTTTACGTGGATTTTGAGGGCCATGCAGATAGCCCAGAGATTAGCCAAATGCTAAAGGATATCAAAGAGTGCACCATATTCTTAAAAATCCTAGGATCATACCCATCTACTAGATTAGAATCCCCTGGGTCTTCTTAGCGTAAAGCCTACACTAAACCCAATTATTACCATTCCAGATGTGATTACAATTATGTGATATGTGAACAATATGGGATCCGTGGTAATCTCAAATGTTGCAATCACCTGCATGTCAGTGGCTCCTGTATTTTGTATCTTGATGTGTGTGATTCCATTTTGCATGTGTTGCCAGTTCAATTCTGCTTCATTTTTGTATGATTTTGTCTGAATTTGCAGCCCTTCGCCTGGACTCTGCAGTGTGAGATCAAACATCTCACCTTCTATTCTCATTATCTGAGAAGCACCAGCATCAGCACTTATCTGGTATGTAGTTGGTTCTCCGACTCCAAATGTCTCATCCACACTAACTGTTTGAAATCCAATATCAGAGATCATCGAGTATACCCCAATGCCGATAATAGCACTGCCTACAATTAGTCCAATTATAGTCCGCTTTGATAGCATGACTCAACATCCAAAATACGGCTTTAAAAATTATCTGAGAAAATGGTATCCCAGAGTATATCATGATATATCCCAATTGTTTGTAATAGGATTACAAAGAATGTATCTATTCACGTTTAGCTTGTGTATAGAGGGAAAGAATGCATGAAGATTTTATGTTTATAGAAGTATGGATATGAACAGTTACCAAAATAGTGTGAAGTCATGATAAAAATTATGGTAACAGATTGACTTTAAGTCATGTGCAGGAATAGTACTGAAACCACACACAAAACCCGAATCTAGGCATGAATATATAGAAATTCGAGAGCTGTTACAGAATTTGAACAAAAATGAGTGATTCCAAAGTTTTTTAATGTATGTGTCATTTTATCAAGTATGCAGTTAGGAAAAGTTAGATCCCCCCATTTTTGGCATAGTAGGGCTAGCTGCGGCAATTTTGGTATTAACATATAGCGGAACAATTCAGGAATCCTTTGCAGATACAGAGGTAGGCTTCATTCCACTCGGCCATATTTGGGATGATCCTACCAAAAAATTCAGACTAGGTACTCCGAACAACGTGTTTATATTTGATTTGAGTGGGCAACAATATATCCTCGTGTCGTCTGGTGGTGAGGGCGCACATCTTGTTCTACTCAACAATCAGGGCGAACTAAGTGCCACAGAATACCCAAGTGGTGGTGCAATAGGTACTTCCTATGATGCAGTAACGTATGTGGATAAGGACGGGACAACCCGCGTGTTGATCCTTTGGCATGGTACTGGTGCTAGTGGTCAGGGGATTCAAACGTTTGCATTAGCGGCCAATCATCAGATATCTTTTACTCCTCTTGACACTATAACTGCGAGTGATGATCCCCTACTAAATTCACCTCAAACCCTTGACATTTACTCGCCTTCAGCAGGTAAAACCTACGCAGTAGTAGTTGGAGGATTCGGTTCCAATCAAAGTAATGTGGTTGTAATTAATGTCACCGATCCGAGAAATATTGCAATTACAGACAGTATCAAAGACTCAGAATCTAGCAGTTACAAATTGCAACAACCCACTGACGTTGCAATCTACACCATAGGAACTAAGCATTACGCGGTAGTTGTATCAAATAATGAGTCAGCCCTCACGATACTTGACATTACTGACCCAATGGACATCTCTGTTGTTGGTAGTATAACAGATGACGGAAACACTTTGATGCGTTATGCTCTTGATGTAGATGTTGTTTCCATAGGGAACAAACACTACGCAGTAACTGCACCTAATACTGTTTCTGAAGCTGGCATACAGATAATAGATATTAGCACCCCATCTGCCCCAACTGCTGTTGGCAAGCTAGATAAATCCTCTAATGATAGGTATCAACTTGCAACTGATATAGCAACACACACATACAATGATAGAGTGTATGTGCTATTGACTGCCAAGCAAGCGATCAGTGCTGTAACTATTATAGATATGACAGATCCAAATAACCCAGTCGAAAAGGCATATGTACAACAAAAATTTGGCGGCATTGGCTTCAAACTTATGGGTGCATCTACTGTAGATACATACAAGCGAACAATTAGTGGAAATGAGAGACACTTTGCAGTGGTGGGATCATTAGGTATTCTAAACACAAATGTGAATCAAGGTATCCAGTTACTTGAATTGACATTTTTAACAGCAAATGCAGGCCCTGACCAAGCAGTTTTGCGCGGTGGTTCTGTTACACTAAATGGTTCTGGCTCTACAGTTACAACACCTGGCAAGACCATCACGTATTCTTGGACTCAAACCGGCGGTCCCACTGTAAACCTAACTGGTGCCAACACAGCATCACCTACATTTACAGCACCAAACCAAGTTACCACATTAACATTTAGAGTCACTGCAACATTAGCAGCAGACCAAAATGTGGTAAAAACTGGCCACGTCACCAATTATGG
>JAPOPJ010000232.1 GCA_026712925.1 Nitrososphaerota archaeon | reverse complement strand
GTTTAGAGAGTTCATCAGCAGATTCAGGAGTCCAGCTCTCTGCACTTGAACCAAACAAATATTTTTGTTCGTTCTGGCAAAGAATCTCATCTACATCACACGTTTCCATCCAATCCACTATAGAACAGTAGATATCTTGAAGACTACCTTGAAATGCATGATCAGGAGCGTTGTATATAAAACACTCCAAGAAATAAGATGGGGCAAGATTCTGACTAATTTTTCTAGTTTCAACTAGATGATTTCTGGCATTTTTGAACATTCGAACTGTTTGTTTGTACATGCCGTCTGTAAGTTCGTTCTTTTCTACACCTCGCTTATAATGTTCATTAGGATAATTGATTATGCGATGTTTGTCAAGTTTGGTAAAAAATTTGATTCCTTTCACAAAATAGTCTATTGAGGTATATTTGCGATATTCCATACAGACTATTACATCTGCTGCCAGTCTGTTCGAGTCTGACTTGATTTTGATGGCTTTGTTGCCCTCTATTACAGATGCTCCGAATTTATCAGATAATGCCTTAAGAGTATGGCTTTTAAAATCAGGCAATCCATACATAGAATCTTGAAATGTGTTTTTTAGTTTGTGCTGATCGGATTGAGACAGGGAATTACATTCATAACAAAAAGCATGATTTAGTTTTATAATTACATCTACATCACTATCACCTCTAATGTTAGTATCGTTTTTGTAAGAACCCTGTAGAGAAAAGTCAAAAGTCATTTGTTCGGGCCATTGATAACAATCAAGCGCATTACGTATGGACTCATGAGTTCGTTTAGAATTATCTTGCGAGCCATGATTAGTCCATCGACTCAACTGTGATTCTGGAATAGTCATCTTTGATATTACATACTCACTCACAAATATATCCATGCATTGTTTTGATGTACAAGCCCACATTCAAATCAATTTTTAGTTCATTCTGTCAGTCTTTACTACCATACCACACAATCACTCTATTGTAGAAGGTTTTTTGATAACTTGTACACAAAAAATTTTTGAAATGTTTTAACGATTCTGTTTTAGTTGCTAAAGATTTTCAATGCAAAGTAGTAAAAACTAATTACAATCATGATAACTTCACCCACATGACCTCCAAATCCAGATTAAAAGAAAAAACTTGTTATTGAATTTAATATTATGAATAAAGGTTCACAGAGTAAGAAAATAAAACCCAACATCATGAGAACTATTCCTCGAATAAAATGTTGTTGTGACATATCTATGTAATTACTTTTTTTTCGAATTAAATCATAATTGTATTCAACTGCTACTAGTTGCTGTGCTGCCCAAGTAATAATATTCTTTTTATTAGTTATGATGGCATTCAAATTACTTGTAGTTAGGACATATCTTTCACTAATTCTTGTTGCACAGTGAACACCTATTCCCGATATTACTAAATTAGAAATAGAACATATGAGAAGTACAATGGCAAACATATGAGAAAGTGATAGTTCATCTTCAAATGAAAAACCTGCAATTATAGATAAAAGTGACGTTGAAATACCCACCCCGATTAAAAGCCGTGAATCTTTATTTTCTATATTTGATGTTCTGTTATTTTCATCATTATACAAATCGTGTGATATTTTTAAAATTTGCTCAGTGGATAATCCAGAATTTTTTAGAATTTTTTTCTGCTTGATACAATTAGCTTTAAAAGCACCCTTCAGAGTTTTAGATTTCTTATCAATATTCCTATTAACTAGAATTGTCTTGATTAAGGGAAAAACATATTCCAGTTTACTCATTGTTTGTTCCTCGGATCAATTCTTCAGCTATTGATTCTGCAATAGTAAACTTTTCCCTCTTTTGTAACCAGCCCCACTCACCATTGGGGTTAATTTCAAGAAAATAATATTCATCATTAGATTTAACCAAATCAATAGCCCCAAAAACTAAACCAAGTTCAGACACGTATCGGATGCATTTTTCAGTAATATCTCTAGGAAGATAACAAAATTTTATTCTGATATTTTCCTTTATTTTACGCCAATCTACAATGGAGTCATTATCGTATGTTATCTCTGCTACAAAACAAGACTTTCCTACTATGGTGACTCTGTAATCTATTTTATTTTTTATCTCTTCTTGAAAAATTGTAGGAGCCAAAGAAAATTCCTCGTCATCAGTTTTGGAAAAATCAGTCAACCTATTTGAAAATACAAAAAACTCATTATTATTAT
>JAPOPJ010000240.1 GCA_026712925.1 Nitrososphaerota archaeon | reverse complement strand
TGTGGGCAATGGTAAATAAAAAAAACTGTATGGGATATTGTGTAAAATTTGGTTTTATTATTGTGTTTCACATCATCTAGCCACATCATCTAGCCACATCATCTAGCCACATCATGATGTATGATGTATGGGAATAACGCCCTATAGAGACAACCTAGTACACCTCTGAAACACAACAAGCTATATGGAGGAGAATCAAAAGTAAATTCTGCACTAATGGATAGGACCATTTACTATACCACTAGATATGTGTAGAGTGGCAATCATACTAAACTGTTGATTGATGAGTTGAAAATATTAGAACACCATGTCCATACACTGAAAGTAAACTATCTCAAGACATGAATGGTGTCTAGATGACTATCAAATGTAACAACACATGGGTTGCATCGTGTACTAGATATGATATCTATGAGATATCTATTATGACCTTACAGTACAATATGATTGTCAAAGATGTGGTAAAGCAGAACCACAAGTGAATGTATGGGGGATCTCAATACCTGCCAATTATTTGATTAGGTGCACTCTAGCTGTGTTGGGGTCATAACTAGTGGGGATATGGGGGTATAATTTGTGCCTACTATGCTACAAGAACTTGCAGGTATGGTCTTTAGAGTTGGATTGAAACAGAGGGATCTCAATTTCTACCAGTTATGTTGAATGTGGCATGATTTCCATACCATACAAATTATATCATAATGCTGAAAATCTGACAAAATCCCAAACATGAATACCAGAATATATTCTGAGTTGCACATATTACAAAAGCATCCGATCCAGTCGTTACTACTGTGATACACAATCATGCTGTAGGGGGTTTTTTTGGTAACTTGTGAAGATTTTCTAAAGTATTCTAACTAATCTGTTTTAATGATGCAGGTTTTCAGGTCACAGTAGCGAATACTGCGATCAGAGAAAAATTAATCTAGTCCCATATATCATGTCATATATGATACGACCAAAAATAACTGAAGCGAACTTTCAGGAATTTTTTTGGGATTATATAACGCAAAATTACGGTCATCTGATTTCAGACTATAGGAATGAATGCCCATACAACTTGGATCTAGACAACGATGAGCTGGAATGGAAGCAGATCTTGACATGGTTTTCATATGATCGAAAGGATCACAACGGAATGACAATACTAGACAAATTCGTTGATCAGTATATTGATGATAAAAGACTTGCAACCAAAATACTTCAAATGACGAGTCTATTTTTTGACACGTTTCTAATAACTAGATCCGCTGATGCCAACAATATAATGATGCTAAGGTCAATAACTAACAGAAAAGAATATGCCGTGGAGACTGCTGGACTTAATAATCACATTTATCAGAAAGACAGGTACTTTATGGGTAGAATACACCCGTGGCGTGAAGATGGTACGCACAAGATTATTGGTATTGCCAGTGTTTCACAAGATAGGAATGAAGAACTAGAGAGAGAAAACCATACCCCAACTACTTAAATTTTTACGATATACACCGTTTCACAAGATGGGAATGAAAAACTAGAGAGAAATGGCATGATCACACCTAGGGTTGCTGAGCAAATTTTTAAAAGTTTCAAAGATGACTATTAGAAACGAGCCAAATCAATTACAATCTCTTCTAATCACAAATCCACCACACTACTCAAGGACTTTCCAGCAGAATGGGTAAATGCAATATGCACATCACTAAAGATAAACAGTCAAGCAAGAAAAAGAAAAAATTAAAAAAATTGCCGAGGTACTCACCACTCCTAGTTCCCTAAAACTCCTAGTAGGTGGTCTTTCTGAGGAACAAAAAACTGCATTAAAAGTCACACTTGAAAAAGGCGGCACTATTAAACACTCTGTTTTATGTAAAAAGGTTGGTCCGGACGATACTAGTTTGAATTGGGAATATGAGTCTAATTCTGTAGTGGGGTCGCTTCGACGGCTTGGTTTGCTAATGGTGGGAAAAAAGAGAATAAAAAACAAAGAATACAAGGTAGCGGCTATTCCTATCGATGTTGCATCCCAACTAGTACACTATCTTTAGTGTAATATTGCGTTGTAGCAAGACTTGTATTCATATTTGGTGATATAATTTGGAAAGTGGTGCTTTGATTTATCTAATGTTTATTACAATAGATGCCACATTAAAAATTAACGTGTACTAATTTCCAGACATTGGTGCATCGGGCATGTCAAAAATTCAGTACATGTGGTATCATTATGCATTTTATCTATGATCTTTTTTCAAAGTAGGTTTAAACATTTTTCAAACTTTGATGTAATTTTGGCATTTGAATGTTATCTGATGGGTATAAACACATATCACTAGTATGGCACAACGCCAGCTATCAAAGAGAGACCAATCTGTAATACAGTTAGAATTATTCCAAGAAACAAACAGTTTTTTGCCTTTCCGGGATCGTCATGTCGTAGTACAAAGTATGCAATGACTCCGCCTATAATTTGGAGAAATATTGGCAATAAATACCACCATCTACTTCGCTGATTTTCTAACTGCATGATGTTTGGTGATTTTTGGCATTATTATATGTGTGTATGATGTGTATTAACCATACATGTAAAAATATTTCACACTATATTACGCAATTTTAGTTAAAGTTTATAGTCATTTCCAACACCATTCCATCACGCATATTTTTGCAAAATTCTTTACGATATTTTTTTGGTGTATCATATCAATAAATGCTAAATGTCGAGTTAAAATATCAGGTAAATCTGCCTCTTACTATATTCAGTCAAGAGCAAATACAATTTACTCACGTCTGGGATTTGCCAATAAAATACAACAGACGATACAACCATACCCATACGTCATATCTATACGTTACATCTTCGCATCATACCTCTACACCATATTTGCACATCATACCCACATATCATACAAAACCAATACAAGAAAAAACTAAAGTCCCAAGTGCTGTGTTATGTATGCTCCATCTGGGATTGTCACATATGCAAATGTATTTGTATTTACCACCTGAACCAAATAACTACCTGCCTCAAGATCAAAAGAATAATCACCATTTGCATTAGTGCTGACTCTTTTGTTATCTGTCTGGTCAGCAAGATTTATCACAATTACAGACCTTGCAGAAATGCCCCTCTCTCCTGAATCTAACATATCATTTCCGTTTAAATCACTATACACCTTGCCAGATATTCCTGTGATTGATTCTGGAATTATATCATAAATGGTATCTGGTATTGGAGAGTTTGGATTGTTTGGTAAATCCTGACTAGTTCCACCATTCACATCCACATAGGTGTAAATTGACGTGCCTACAATCTGCACAATATATTCCCCTGCTGTTATATCCTCAAATTCGTAAATGCCTAGTTTGTCTGTCTTTACCATTTGCACATCAAAATAATTTGGTACATCAACTGCAATTACTGGTATGTCCAAAGAGTATGATTCACCATCATCTTGTACACCATTTTCATTTACATCATCAAATATCACTCCTCTAAGTTTGATGGGATTGCTGTTATCTCCCACTATAATTAGCCCCGTCATCCAAGGATGAACTAAGCAAAAGTGTGGAATTTCACCTACCGTATCTGCGGTATATTCATAGGAAGACCCTACTATTGCCAGACCACTGTCAAACTCGCCACTTGCGCCGTCTTCTATCGTACCAGCTGTAAATGTGTGTGCTACTGTGTCAGTGTTTTGAAATATTACCTTCCCACCTACATCAACTGTTGCAACCATGGGATTGTAGCATCCACCCTCATCTTGGCACCCTACAAAGCCAGAACCCTGAACCGGTTCAATTATGACTTTTGAATGATCTGCAAATGCAACTGGCGATGTTGCAATTTGCGATATTCCAACTAGTCCCACTACAAGGACAGATAATGCAAAAAAATACCATATCGTTCTAATCAATTCTTTGTATATTGTATGATGTACATAAAAACTATGATTTTTAAATTAAAATTTTTATCAATTTATCACATATCCAAACATGGAAATACCATCCATCATATCATGTCTGAATCAATTCTATGTGTGATTAATTAGATTCACTTCAAGTGGTGGGGCTTGGTGGATTAACTTTAGAGGGGCTTGTTTAATTCTATGTGTGATTAATTAGATTCACTTCAACCACATCATTAACCACATCTTCAACCATATCATCATGTATAATATCAAAATTATATGATATACTGGCAAAACTTGCAAAATTATAGTATATTCTGAAATATTTAGAAAATTTACATACATGCCTAATCCATACTACAAAACCAGCAAAAACATCATAAAGCACTTGTAAAATTATCTCATTGTGGAGCCAGCAAAACCAAAATCAAATATGTGGTTTTTACTACCTATAATATTTGGATTAATTGGAGGAGTGATTGCGTACATTATACTGCGCCGTGATGATCCACGAAAAGCAAAAAACTGCCTATACCTTGGCATGATACTTGGAATTATAGGAATTGGGTTGAATCTTTTACTTGCCGAGCAGGTAAGTGATATAGGAAATGATATAGGCTCGGCTGTGAATTTATAGAGATGAGTAAATATCATAATATGTGATTCCTGCTAGATATGACTATCATTTTACTATCCATATAATCATACATGCAATTTTTCCAAAAGAGAATCAAAGGTTATTTTACCATCATATCTTTGCAAAACCATGCCAAATCTATTTCTTGATATAGAGACTGCTTCAGACATGTCAAGTGAGGATTATCTCAAAACACTAGAGGATGTAAAATTAGGCAGGTTATCTGAGACCTCTGAAGATAAGGGACGTTTCTGGAAGTTCAAGCGTGGTGCCTTGAATCCCTTTGATGGTAAGGTAATTTTGATAACTTTTAAAATAAATGATTCATACACACATCGCCTCAAAGAATGGGAAGATGGCGAAGCGGCCATACTCAAAAGATTCTATGAATTATTATCAGACCTGCAAAAGGGATATGGAAATGATCGTCTAAAAATAATAGGACACAACATACTTCGATTTGATCTATTTTTCTTATATAATCGCATGAAATTTCACAAAATAAATCCTGAGCATAGGCTCTATCAGTATATGCTAAACAAACCTGACATATTTGATTTTCTCCAGCTACATCTACACCTCAATAACTATAACATGAAGGGGCTTAAACACGATGTCTTGACACATGCATACGATTTACCTGTAAAAGAGACTGTAGGCTCTGAGGAATCACTCCACTATCATCAACATGAATACCAAAAAATCATAGAATACTCTGAGCGTGAGTTCATTTATGCAGAATTGTACAAAAAAATCATATCTGATGGCCTAGTCTCAAGGCAACGTCTGCAGGAATCCATATCTTGGTACAATGATATGCACAAGGACCAACATAGTATCACAGAGACACAATGATACTCACAGAGACACAATGATACTCACAGATAAAATGATATCAAAAATAACATACACAAAATCATGGAAGCATATAATCACTTAAACCCTATCTCTAAACTTAGAATGTCTTTAACAGAAATCTTGCAGTCTTTTCATACATTTCTGCTACTTTATTGATTGCCTCAAAGACTGTCTGTTGGTTTATGCCTGCTTTGTCATCTAGTACTACATATATGCCAACTTTACGTTTTCCATCTTCTGTAACGTTTCTGTTTATGGCTTGAATGGTATGGCAAAACTCTGCAATCTTTTTCTCAAAATTTGCCTTTTCATCATTACCAAACGTATTATACCTTGCAATCTGATTATTTCTCAGTGGTACCTTGGCACCAATTACCAAAACTCCAGGTTGAGCGTTTGGCTCAAATATGTCAATCATAACTCCGAACTGACCAGCATCCTTTACTGCTATGTGAAATATGCTCTCTGCATCTTTTACGTCTGCAAATGTGTGATCGTGGTGAATTAACCATCTTTCTAAATCATTTCGCATTCCTGTGGCCATGTTTTTATCATGTTTTGGCACTATATTATTCTAGAGTATGATGTGGAATACTAGAATGTAAAAATCTACAAAAAAGATACATCATTTCACAAATCCATATAATGGGATCGGCGTGATTTGAACACGCGATCTCTGCGTCCCGAACGCAGCATCCTACCATTCTAGACTACGACCCCAGTGATTTAACAAATTAGACGGATTTAAGCGTCACTTCATATTATCTATTTGCAAGCCATCTCTTGACTATATCAGAAACCATTTCCTCTGATGTAATGTCTCTTTTTTCTGACTCTGTGGCAAGTTTTTGCATCATGTATGATGGCAGTCCTAGCTTGAATGTATCTGTATGGTATCGATTTGATTTACGCACTAGGATATCATGCGGATCATTTGGATTATCAGATAATGCCTTGATGTATCTATTTCTTTTTGCCTCGTCATACTTTGATATTTTATTTGCCAATTCTAGTGCATCAGATGTATTTTTCGCACACCTTGATAATTTTATTGCATGGTCCCGTGATATCTTTTTTGGAACCATTTCTTTAATACTATCTGGTACTGCATCAAATCCAATATGTCGCTCTACTGTCCTCATGGACATTCCCAGCATCCTGCCAGCTTCTTTTTTGCCTTTTTGTTGTACAATAAACCTAACTGCTTTTGCAGTCTCTGAAGCATTCATGCCACGGCGGTGAATATTCTCTACTAGTGAGCTTGCCTTTGCATTCTCTATTCTACGATTACTTTGTAAAATGAGTACGGGGATGCTTCTTTTTCCAAGTGATTTTACAGCTGCAAGTCTGCGTTGGCCTGATATTAGCGTGTATCTATCACCATTTCTCTGAACTAGTGGAGGATTTTGAAGTCCATCTGAGCGTATTGATTTTGCAAGCTCTGCCACTCCACGTGAGTCTAATTTTCTTGCTTGGGCCTCATCCCATACATCAATTCTTGAGACTAGCACGTCATCTAGGGTGTAGTTCATACAGTTTGTATACATCACATGTTTTTAATGATTTTGTCGATATTGTCGTATAGATTACTATAACGTGCTGTTTGAGACAGATTTTTGCTTTGTATTGCAAGGTATGTAGTGTGATGTTTGTTCTGTTTGGGTGGTACTGTTTTTGGGTGGAATCAAGATAGGTAGAGCAACCAATTTTATGTCATCTAAATAATATATGCATAAACAAATGATAGCTGTTCACGTCTCATAGCTGTACAGATAGGGAAGAAATGATGCTGATTTTGTGTCTGCATGGATATGGATGTGAACAGTACATCAAATGTTAACAAAAATTTTGTGTAGCATAGACTTTACCCACATCCACTGCTACGCCGATTCCATGTGATGTAAAAGCATTGTTGAGTATGTTTGATCGATGCCCGGAAGAATCCATCCATCCTCTTACAATGCTATGCGCACTTGATGAGCTCTGCGGGAATGGTGATGGTTCTAGATAGATATTTTCGCCCCCTGTTGCACAGGTTATTCGTGCAGCTGTATATCTATCCCAAACTGACTGGCCCTGTAAATTGGTGTGATCAAAGAATCGGTTTTCCAACATGTCTTTGCTGTGTAGGCGTGCCATTTCTGCCACCTGTTCATTCCATATCAGCGGTGCGACACCGTGACTGACTCTTTGTTCGTTGATGAGTCTGTGAATGGCAGATTCGTACTCTTTTTCAAGCTTTGGATCATCTAGGTGTCCTGGTATAATCATTCCTACAAGTGGCAGTCCAAGATTTACTACCCATGTAAGAGCAAATATGACAGTTATAATAAGAAATATTATTCCTACTACGCCCATGATTCTCTATTAAACCTGCATGGCTTTGTATTCATTTGTTTTTTATTTTCATGGGGTGTGGTGTTTGTCTAGATATTAATTTTATCTCAGTCATTTGGATTGCATTGCTTGCACGTCTATTTTTGCCAGATAATGATCTGCATGCTGTATATACATCGAGCCAGTAGAGTCTGCCAGGACAGGTTCTCCATCAAATGTCAAAATGGTTGCATACGTCTTTACTCTTTCACCATCAACAAATGTGGTCATTCCAGTTTCTATGCTGGGAGAACCATTAATTCCTGTTATATTTCGTGGTACGGATTCTCCAGTTATGGTAAAGTTGAGATAACTGTTGATGAATGTCGATAATTCTTCGTTGTATGTCATGGTGATTTTATTTGGTGCTGTGATTTTGGCCGATACCAGAGTTTCACTCATCTCCTTGATGTTTCTTATCTGGACTCGCTCCTTGATGGTTATAGTTATATCATCTGTGGTAGTGTGTGTTGCGTCTCGGACAGTAAGTGTAAACTCGAGTATTGCTGGCTCTGATGGTGCAGTAAATGTAGTACGTGCTGAGTCGGGGTTATCTATTGTGACTTCTGGAGTTACTGAAGTTTCACTCCATCTGTATCTAAGGGTATCACCATTTGGGTCTGTACTGGCAGTACCGTCAAGTGTTATTATATCATTGATGAAACCTGTTTTGTCTGATCCCGCATCAGCTATGGGTGGTAGTGGTGGTGCTAGGATTGTTATGATCACACTATCTGTGGATTTAGATGTTCCATCATCTACTTCAAGTCTGAGTGTTATTGTAGCCGGACCTGTAGGTGCAGTAAATGTCGGTTGCACATCTCCGTTATTTGAGAGTTGTACTGTAGGTCCTGCAATTTTAGTCCACGAATATGTAAGGGAATCACTTTCAGGGTCTGATGAGCCAGAACCATCAAGTGTTACTATACTACCAGATGCTACCTGTTGATTTGGTCCTGCATTTGCTGTGGGTCGCTCTGAGACAGTGATTGTAACTGTGTCTGTTGTGCTTGGTAAGCCGGCACCTCTTGCTTCAAGTGAAAAGACTAGCGTGGCTGAACTGGTCGGTGCAGTAAATGTGGGTTGTACGGCTATCCCACTTGAGAGTTGTACTGTAGGTCCAGATGTCTGAGTCCATCCGTATCCTATTAGACCACCTATAGAATGAGTTGAGCCTGAACCATCAAGTGTTACTAAAACATTGGCCGCTACTTTTTGGTCAGGTCCAGCATCAGCAGTAATTGTTTGTGCGTATGTCTCCTCAATTATTCCACTAAAAGACAAAACCATGAATGTTACAGCAAGTGCGCCTACCCACACAATGGGGGGGATCTAACTATCTTACCATTCATGATGTAGTGTGACAAAGTTTACTTAAAAACTTTTAAAATAACCTCATCTGACATTGTTTCAAACTCTTTTGATTTTTGCTGATCTTACTATACTATTGGGTTTTTAGTAGTAGGAAGAATTTTTTCTAGTATGGATTTGCGTTTCCCCAGAACCATTCCATTCCAGTTATTTCTGGTGTGCCAGGTGGAAGCCATAACATCTTGATATAATCTTTATTTTCATCAAGCCACTCAGTTACAATCCTTGCATTGTGTTGTAGTGTATGGTCAATCACTGATGTAATTTTTCCAGTTTTCACGATTCTACCCGGAATGGTGAGAAATTTTGCCATATCCTTAGGGGTGTAATTATATATTATTATTCTAATATAATTAATCGAAATGGTGATGGGTTGGCAAATTTTTTCCTGATTCCTGGCAGGCACAGTAGTCGCAATTATTTACTGTAGGAATATTGCAATGAGGGATATATCACATAAAATGAGCATAGAGCACAATAAATCTGTGGGGCATGGTTCTATACCATTCTAGGCATGTGTTGTATGTTGGGTTGTGGGAGAGTTAGGTGTGGTTGAACAACCACCAAATGAAATATTTTTAAACTAATGAAGTCATGTGGGGTTGTTGGCGGCGAGATGATCTGTGAAATGATTAGAAAATCACATCAAAAAATACCGCATATTGAGGATTTCAAGCACAAGGTACTGCAAAGTATAACACAGAAATTCAAAAACATACAATCTAGTCAATCAGAATCAACAGACCAAGTATATGGGAATGGTCAAAATCAGAAAAATTCCATCATCCAGAGTATTAGAAAACATTTCAGATTGAAAGTAGGTTGTAAATTAAATTGTGAAATAACAAAATATAGTAAATTGGAAATATTTGTAAAACCCAATATGAAGATGAGGGTAAATTGATTAAATCAACCATTACGGGTAAATTCAAAGAAAAATCATTGCAACATCGAGCAATTGAAAGTGATCATCAATTCGCATCAAAATTGGACTTGATTGAACAAATGGTTGGCAGACCATATTATTTTGATGATAACGTCATGCTATATAATATGGATTGTTTGGCATTTATGAAAAAGTTAGAGATGGAAATTTTTGATCTAACCGTCACGTCCCCACCATACAATATAGGCAAGGAATACGAAAAAATCCAAAAACCAGAGGATTATTTGAACTGGTGTGAAAGATGGATGCACTTTGTCTTTGATGTAACTGTTGAGAATGGTACGTTTTGGCTCAATCTTGGATATTTTAAGTTGCGTAATGGGAATGCTGTTCCAATTGCCTATTTACTATGGGACAAAACCAATTTTTATTTTATGCAGGAGATTATTTGGTATTACAAGGCTGGTGTGTCAGCGAAAAAGTATTTTTCTCCGAGAAACGAAAAATATTTGTGGTACGTAAAAAATCAATTAGACTATAAATTTAATTTGGATATAATTAGAGACCCTGACGTAAAATACCCCAATCAAAAAAAGAATGGAAAATTAAAATGCAATCCGATTGGAAAAAATCCTACCAATGTGTGGGATATACCAAAAGTTACATCAGGTAAAAACAGATCATCAAAGGAACGCGTAGATCATCCGGCACAGTTCCCACTTGCTGTTTTAGAAAGGATAATAAAAGCATCTAGTGATAAATATGATTTGATTTTTGATCCATTTATTGTATCTGGGAGTGTAGCGGTGTCGGGAATACAGCATGGTAGGAAAGTTGTAGGTTGTGATGTGAATACAGATTATCTAGATATTGCCATAGAGAGGATTGAGAAATTAGATGTTTAGAAGTTTGTATTTTTCAACATCTGCATCTAGGTTTAACTATTTACCTAGTTGTACTATTTGGGCTTTCCAGTCATTGTGATCTAACCTGCCAAACCTTACATTGAGAATTTTTGGTACTATTTTCGTAGGTGTGTATTTCTCGAAATTCACAGCCATATAATAACCCGTTTTGAGCTTTTTGGATTTGTTTGTATTTTGTGCGTAACTTTTATTCCCAAAAATCTTTGTTTTGTTTGATGTTTTAACCTCAATGGAGTGATTAGTATTTTTTAGATTAACTACATCCTTATCGCTGATTTTTTTCTCACAGGCTCCATGTTTTAGGATCAAAATGAGATATTTCAAGACAGATTAATTCATGTAAAAAGAATCACATCATCTGAGTCTGTTGCATGACCCTGCCTGAGGCAGTCTTTATGTGGATGTTTTCTGTACCTAAAAACAGAATTATGCAACAAACTTCATTATCTCAATCTTCATGCTTTTCTTTATCTTGGTTATGCTGTCTTGATATAATGCTGGATTGGAAACATGTCGTGTCTCAGAGGAACTTTTTGGTACATCATGAATGTATTCTGCGATTCACTAATAGATTGGTTCTGCGCTAATTACGGTTTTTTAGGTAACACTGGTGAAGACTGACTGAGATTAAATACATAAATATTAACATTGTGAGGAAACACGTAATGGCATACAGGCAAGAATATGAAATTTCAATACCGTCTAAAGACTTACCTAACAAAACATCCGAAGAAGAGGAGTATGTGTCTCGAGCGCGACACCAACCCGCAGAGCCACCATCGCTGGATATAAAAACATCTAATGGAGAGGAATATATGTTTCGAGAGTTTTTCGAATTACGACAACAATTAAATGAATACAGGATAACATGGCTAACTGCTGAAAATTTTAATGGGATTCCCATTGGCATGGCTATTGGTGTTGCAAGACTAATTCTGGTCAACGCACAATTTAATATTGAAAATATCGAAATTGGTGGAAAGCAGTTTCCAGATGCCACTATTCATTTCACATCAGATCGTGTTCATATTGTAGCCAAACAAGTTAGTATCTACAAAGATGGACAATTTCAACCAGAACAAAAAAATTCACATTGGAAACCAAAAGCATCCTTTATTCAGGTGTTTCCTAAGATGTCAAATTTGATAAAAAACATACTCGACATCACTAAAGATACGTCCATTACTGAGGAAAGAAAAGACCGAGTGTATGACAACATAACGGATTTGATTGATCTTACCCATAACAAGGTAGTAGATTTTAATAAATTCAAACCTGACAAAGACAAAGCACGATGGCAGTATCGCTTCCTAATGAAAAGCTTAGATACTAGTACTTAGTTTTTTTACATAGCATTGAATGTAATAATACCTGACACAAATGTAATGTTATCAGCTACTTTTAATACCGTCTATGAAGGAGTAATACCCATACGAGACAGATTTTATGATGAATCGTCTCTACTATTAGAGGTAATTAAAGATCAAATTACATATCCTAATGTAGGTGGCATACTTTTACCACAAGTGAAAGGTGAATATCGCACTAAAAAGATTTTTTCAAAATACGTTGATTTGTACACAGTAGCAGTAGCACAAAAAATAGTGTATGCCGTAATGAAAAAATTAAAAAAAGAAGTGCCAGAAGATGCTGAAGCCGTACGGTTACAAGATGATTACTTTCATCGGGTTAAGTCAGATAATCCTAAAGTGAAATACCCACGTGACATCCGGAAATTACCATATATCCATGAATCGGGAGACATTGCGTACTTGATATATTTGTATTCTGTGCTTCCAGTGGTAGACATTGATTGGAAAAAGTACGAGAAAACAGGTTTACATATGAGATTAAAAGCATTATTGTCTCTTGCATCGTACTATGCAGCTAAATACACTAACCAGGAACGGAAACGATATGGTGTACCACTGTCTAGTAATAGACTAGATGAGTTGCGTGATATAATTAATTATGAAATCGACAATGGTAAGTGGTTGTATGATCAGTCCGCCGAAAATGCCGCATCATATTGTGTTGAACAGATGAATGAATTAAAAAAGGGTTTGGAAGAAATCAATAATATGCCCAAAACTCAATTGAGCTGGCATGCAAAGAATGCGCCTGCTTCTCAATTGCATGTAAAAAAAAGTTTGATGAGTTATTTGCTAAATATAAAAATAAAAAACTACCACTTCAACTTGCTGAACATAAAAAGTCAGAAAAAAAGAACAAAAATAAGCATGACTATGATAAACTAATACTTGCACAAATAAGGTATCTGTTCACGATCCATTACATTTTGCGCATAAATGAAAAGAATCTATGTATGTTTTGTGATTGCAGGAGTATGGATGTGAACAGTTACCGAGCAGATACGCACAAGACATTAATCGATGACCCTGAATCTGAAATCCACATTCCTAATTGTAAAACCTATATCGCATCCAATGACAAGAGATTTTTTTCGCCGTTTATAAAGAGAGAAGGAGATAGCGATAAAACCAAAGAGGACAGTACTATCACCCAATTCATACAAAAGGAGTTTGATATCACATGTAACAGTCCTGAGAAAATACTTGACATTGTACTGCAAAATTCTAAAGATGATACATAAAAAAGCCAAGAAGAAATAATCTAAAGTATGAAGAGTATCTAAAAAACCAACTTGGTTTGAATCTAGTTTAGTGGTGGCTATCTGAGGCTTGGGAAAAATATCTGTGCCTATTTTATATTTGCCAATACTAGTATTCAAAATACATTCCCATGAGTCAAGTATGGTTTTTTGATAAAATTTTGTTTTAATGGGTGTGGTGTCTAACAATTCTATTGATTTGTATTTTCATTCTGATTTATCCAAGCCCGCATAGGGTGAGTGCCACACACAGTGAGTTTTACATCTATGCTGGTAAATTAATTATACTCAGTCTTTACTAATATTTCACAAAACTACTATCAGTGGCACCAGTTCCAACAAAACAGACGTATGTGATGATAAGATACATCTAGAATCTGTAACAATTGTGTGATTGTGAGTTGTAGTAAAGCCTCATCTGAATCGTTTAGGTTCCAATTTAGACAGGGTACGTACAGCATTCGCTTCAAATCTACAAGTAGTGTGGGATTTTTTTTCTAAACGTACTATTTCATTGAATGACTTTATCACAAAATTCATGCATGCAGAATCTTTTGTCATGATATTTTTAGTGTATGTCGTATATTTGGTTTCACAGTAATGTGATTGATGATTTCATACGATGGTTTATTCCATGATTTATTCAAATTTTTTGGTATGGTTCTACAAATTTACTCATATTATGAAGAGAATAATCTTGTATATTTTGTGTGTATAGTTTTCGCTGATAGTATTTGAAAAAAAATTGTTAGAGGGCTTCGGTACCACTCTTTTTTGACGCGATGTTTGTGACTTCATCTATGTTACTAGTCACAATAATGCCATCGCCTCCGTTTCCAGTAAATGCTGCCTCTGATATTGCTACAATCACGGCATCTGCCTTGGAATCATCGACTATTGTTGAGACTATGGCTACCTTGTTGTATTCTGCAACAAAAGTCCCTGTTCCTCTGCTTGACCTAATTGTTTGTCTTGCACCAGAACCTCTACCGTTTCCCTCTAGGATGGTAAAGCCGCCTACCAAGTCGTTGATCGCATTGGATACAGCTCCTGTTTTGTTGAATTGGATAGTTGCTTCGATCCGTTTCATTTAATATTCTATCTTGTAATGGTTTAAAAACACTCCTGTATGGGCTTGCATCTTGGTAATTGTTCTGTAGTGTGGTTTTGTGAGTAATATTACAGATGACAGTCTTTGGGATGTGGCATTAAAGACTGAATTGATGCATATTTTGAAAATATTATCATCTGATAACTTTTCTACATATTTTTTCCAAATTCGAGACCATATCAAGATTGAATCTCTAGCTCAACACAACCATCTCAGATGACAAACTAGGCTCTAGATTTAGCAATGCAAGACAGATTTTGACATGCCGTGACATCTGCTGGTGCCATGTCTGCATAAAATACACCATTAACTACATGCCCGGCATGCAAAGTCAAAAAACTAGCAAAATGTTTTGAATTTGTAAAATCACTGCAATATAGTGTAATGTGTAGTCAGATTTGCCTCTATTTGTCATTTGTAGCAGATACAAAGTCGTGTGGTCTTGTGGTTTTACAGGTAGGTGTGGCAGGCTTTTATGCTGTCAGGTGGGCCAAATGACTTGTATCATGCTTGCAACAGAGATACATGTTGGTATCTGACTGCAAGTTATGAACACTCACATACTAGAATCATCCACTACACAGCCACACTGACACAATCACATGCTCAATGTAATTCCATAAATAATCCGTCTTTATAACAAGGCAGTAATGGCAGACTTACTTGCTGATGATGTAAAGGAACTATTAGAGAAGAAAATGGGTGATGAGCGAATCCTCAAGCAAATCTTGAGGGCCTGTGAGCATGATGAGGTAATTAGCAATTATGAACGTAATTATGTAAAAAGGTTGGTAGAAAAACATCTCTCAAGAGTGCAACAAGTCAAGGTACCAAAAACTCCCACAATCTCTTCGCCTGATGTGGAAATTCCACCATCGCCTCAAAGTACCGGGACGGTGGTAGTTAAACCGACTCCTGCCTCAGAGTCTGCTGGAAAAAACAAAAAAGTGATGATAATATTTCTAGTTGTGGCCTTTGCAATTGTGGTCTCTGCAGCACTCTCGATGAGCTCACAGCCTGATGATACGGCACTACCTGTTGATACACCCATAATCGAGCCTGATGTTCTCTCAATCCGAGCAGATCTCCAGTCGTACCAAAAGGGCGATCTAATCTCTATCAGCGGCATTTCACCTACCTTGGATAATGTAAACATCTCCATAACTGACCCGAACAATCAAGTCTCTTGGACTGAGACTATACCTGTAAGGGATGATGGGCGATACTCTACACTTACAATTGCCGGTGGTGCAGGGTGGGAAGAGTCTGGCACATTTACCATTACAGCAGAGAGTAGCTCAGAGTCAGCATCTTTTACTTTCGCATTTACAGGATAATACATCTGATTCTATTATACTCTGGTAATATCGATTCTGGTAATATCACTTGAACATTCTGCCTGCAGTTTTGAAATCATACTAGAATCATACTAGAATCATACTAGAATCATACTAGAATCATACTAGAATCATACTAGAATCATACTAGAATCATACTAGAATCATACTAGATGATACTGTGGTGCGTAATACAGCCTCACTGGTCGTATATCATGAGGTTTTTTTCTTCAAGTAGGGCATGCAGGTTATATACAGAGCGATAGACATCTGATTCTTTTTTTGCTCCAGTGCAGACTAGTTTTCCAGAGGCAAACAGCAAGATTACCGTCTTTGGGTCTAGCATCCTGTGAATCAGTCCTGGAAACTGCTCTGGTTCATACATGCTCCTTGGAAGCGTTCTTGCGGCCTTTTCTAGGTGAATTTTTCCACCCAAGTTTATGGCCGCAACAATATTTTGTACCGTAATTACTGCGTCATTTTTTATCTTGATCTTTCCCTTTCGCAGCTTTTGCACTACTGTATTTACGGCCTTGATTGCCATGTCTTCGGATTTTGCCCCAGTACACACCATTTTTCCAGTTCTAAAGATGAGTGTTGCAGTTCTGGGATTGCTTAGTCGGAATACGAGTCCTGGGAATTGTTCTGGATGGTATTCTGTATCTGGAAACTTTTTTGTAATGTCATTGAGATCAATCTTTTGTTCTACTGATGCAGATGCAACAACGTTTTCTACACTAACCATGGGCTTTGTCTGAGGCAATTCGAGGAGCTTTATATAGTCCTTTTATATATACTACTCAATTTTTTTAAATACTATCTCATTTAGCACTAGGCCACACAAATTTGTTTATGCCCATATTCCCCAAATGAGCCAACTTTTCAGATATGTGGTGCGGGATTATGGTCTAGTTTGCGCTTTGTACGGGCATACATGCGGTGCACCTAGTGATTATACCTGGTGATTATACGTCGTTTTAACCTAAATGTAGACTGGGCATTATTTCACACACCAATTTACAAAATGGTGTATTTTGTGTATATGGCCTAGTCATATTCTATCTAGTCATACCCTATCTAGTGGTGTCCTATCCACTGATACCTATATTCTTCATCAATTATATCTGTCACAATATCTGATTCTTTGATATTTGATTCTGGTAAAACTGCCTCAAAAAATCCCAGCCTTCCTTTGTATGGGATGGGAATCCTGAATATCTTTGCTCTTTTTAGCATAAAACCATACCTAATATCGCTGAATTTTTTTGCGGCAAAGTGAAGGTGTGCATCTTTGCTGTATTCTGATACCGTTTCATATTTTTTGACATCAAATATTTCTGCCTTTCCGACTATTGCACCCGTAACAAATTCACTTTTCATCTTTAATCGCTTTACATCATGCGTTCTTATTTTCAGTGGGGCGTGTATCAGAAACTCGCCGCGGAATTTTGTGTTCCAGCTGCGCAATTCTATCTTTTTTCTACCTGATATTATTAAATCAGCAAATGGTTGTGATACTGAAAGGCATTTCAATGTCTACTCCCTTGCTATCTGGATGTACTGGCCCGGATTCTTACCCCTTCCCTCAGGTAGATCGGTAATTCCACCGTTGAGGCTTTGAGTTGTTATGCCCTTTCCTGCAAGCACTTGTGCTGTCATAAATGATGTGTTTCCTGCCATGCATACTAGTAGGGTCTTGCCTTCTGAGCTATCTAACTCCTTGCTAAGCTCCTCTGGAACTTTTTGCGTGTTAAGTAATTCATTGATAGTGCCTGCTTTTGGAACTGCTATCTTTGACTTGTCGACTCCAAGCGATCTTGCAATCATTTCTATTCCCTCTTCTTTTGGTGTGTATTGGGTGTGAACCCATATTATCTTGTCATAATTATTTACTGCTGCATCCTCAAGAGATATTCGCATTGGGACAGCCTCCTTTGAAATTTGCTCAAAATTCTTTTTGTACTTTTCAATCCCATCAGCCACAATCACTACAAACTTTTTTGCTCTACCAGAATGTATCATCATCATTGTGCAGTATAGTGCTAGGGCTGTACTCTCGCCAATGTCATGACCCTTTTCTACAAAATATTTGAGTAACAGTTTTGCCTTTTCATAGTCTATCTCGTGTGTCGCTACATAAGAATCTGGATTGTACATCTTTAGACCTGATGCGTTTGCCTTGGTTCTAATACCTGCAACGTCTTGGCCTGCAGGTGGGAACACTACATGCACGGATTTTTTACCATACTTTTCAGACATGTATTTACTAATTCCGCCTGATGTGCCTCCTGTACCAAACGCGCATACAATTCTATATTCTTCAAGTGAGTCATCATGTTTGTGTAGCTGTTGGTCTGTCTCTGCCGCTGTTATTGTCCTGTGAGCATCTACATTGAGCTCGTTGTCATATTGTGCAGGACAAAACACATCATATATCTTTGATAGAAATACTGCAAAGTTTATGATGTCTTGTCTTCCAAGTAATTTTTCTGCTTCTTGGCGATTCTTCTCAAAAATTGTGGTATCAAACCCAAGTCCTGCAAGTTGGGTTTTGACATTTTCAACTGTCGCTTTTGCGGCAAGCTCGTCTACTTTGTTTTCCATGCCAGGTGCTGGGCATATCTCCATATCTAGGTCCATTGTGCGAATGTTTTCATCTTTGAGCTCCTTGAATACGCCTTCTTGAAGCTTTCTTGAAACAAGTGCCACCACATTAATGCCTAGTCTTGAGAGTAATCCGAGTGCTATTCCAAAGTTACCTGATGTTGCCTCTACTACTGTCTGACCGCTCTTTAGTTTTCCTGATAGTATGGCATCATGAATTATGTGTACTGCCGCCCTGACTTTTATTGAGCCACTGGGCAACACAGAGTCAAATTTGCCATACACTTTTGCATCTGCCATTTGTAGGTCAATTTTATAGATATCTCTTGCACAGTTTTCAAGGTCTTTTGTCAGGTCAGTTAGCGGTGTTGGATTTACAATCATATTTCCACCTTTCTCTATATGGGGAACTTTACTCCATATCTCTTGCTCAAACTTTTCTAACAGTTTGGTATCAATATCCCCTGAATTAACCATGATTTATCCTGTAATTCACTTAAATTAAAATTTACCCTGAGGATTTATCCTCTAATTCGATACCTATTAGCCGTGTGTATGTGCGGATGAGTGTGTGGGTGGGATAAGATAAAAGTTGTATTCATTGACGAATGTTTCAAGCCGTAATCATACCCTCATCTGTCTGAACAGTGCCTCTCCGATGACCCTGCCTAGTATGGGGGGAACGGCGTTGCCGATTTGCTTGCATATTTCAGATCTAGTCCCGACAAATTCATACATGTCGTGAAATCCCTGTAACCGGGCAGCTTCTCTAGGTGTAAGTGCTCGATTTTGGTATGGGTGTATGCATTTGTTGGATCCTGGAAATCCAAAGTTGACTGTTATGGTAACACTCGGCTCGTCTGGTTCCAATCGACTATAAGACGAACTAAACCCACTTGATATCATTTCCTTGGGGATTGAATGTCTGTTTGAGCCTGAATGTGCGATTATTTTCAGCATCCGTTGTGTGTGTGCAGTTGCAGAATGCATTTTAAGGTCTATCCCATCACGTCTCATTGATTTCTGGTATGGTGTGAGGGGCGAATTGTATCTTGAAACAGACCCTCCAGCATCCACATTTGGAAGATCTCCAATAGCATCCATTACAGTCACTGCGGGTTTCAATCTTTGTACGACATTTGTGTATGATATGTTGCTCTTTGCCATACTTTTACCATTGAAATGATGTGTTGGCATCGGAAATTCAAAATTATGTCCGTCAATATTTCCCACCATGATAAATCGTTCCCGTCGCTGGGGCAAGCCAAAATGTACCGCGTTTAGTATGGACCATGAAACGGTGTATCCCATTTCCTCAAACATGGTTTGAAGTTTGGTGACTGTTTTGCCCTTTTGGTGTGTTGCCAGCCCGACCACATTTTCCAAAACAAACCACTCCGGTCTCAGTTTTTTTACCGCGAACGCAAAATTGGTGAAAAGGTTGTTACGAGGATCGTTTTCGTTGACGGAACGAAACGGTCTAATTGAAGAAAATCCTTGACACGGTGGACCGCCAATAATCACCTGCGGTATAACATCATCATTAAATTTATCAATTGAAAATCTCGTAATGTCGTGACAGTAGGCTTTTGCTGCAGGGTGGTTGCGCGAAAACGTATGGATTCTATCAGGCATCATGTCTAATCCAGATACTACTTGGAATTTTTCGGTCTGCTCAAACCCATTGGAAAAACCACCCGTTCCGCAAAAAAGATCTAGTATTGGAATTGCTTCCTTGTTTGGAGTTTTTATTCGTTTAATTGTGAAAAATTCACTAGTCTTTTTCGTTACGTATCCCTCTCCAGATATCGGATTATCCAGCATCATTTTGTGAGCCTTTAGTATCGTATCTGGGTTAACTGAAAGGATTTTTGATACTACCGTGATTAGTCTCATGTCTGGTGGGACTAGTCCTCTTTCACATTTGCTAAGATCAGATGGAGACACTTGGGCTTTTTTTGCAAGATCCATTTGTTTGATTCCCATTTCGGTTCTCAAGCTTCGTATATCCATACTCTGTAGTGTGGCCATATGTTCATGATATGTATTGATTTTAAGTATTAAGGTGTTATCGACATTGGGTTCTCCCACAAATTCGATGCTTTTGGTAAATCCTCAACATTCCCAACAGAGTCAATACGATCATATGCTATATTACATCAAAACTCATTCTGTAAGCACTGGGCAATCTAGATTATTCCAATGATATATTCAGACAAACTATACCTACATCAGAGAAACAAACTAGGAAAAGCCTCGAATTTGTGGGCGAGCCGACCCTGTTTTAAATCGCTTTGAAAATGGAAGAAAATCTCAAAAAGTAAAATATTATGGAGAATTTTTCTCAATGTATCTCAGTGGAAGTGGTGAAATGATTCTGAATTTCTATTAACATGATAGAGAATCTGGAAATATTAAAGGCATTGTTTTGATCAATATGGGGGAATTATGATGATTAAAAATAGTAGGCAGTACAAGATTACCAAATCACAACTAGCAAAATTTTCTACCGCGTTAAATGATCTTGAAACTGATGAGGTAAAAGGTGGAACTAGTGCATTACTAACACTACAAAAAGCTGCATTAAAAAGTCAACTTTTAGATCTACAAAGAGAAGTAAAGGAATATGAAGATTTGACTTTGGGCAACATTCCAATAACAGAACTGTATTCTATTGATGAATTACCTTTCACATTAATCAAAGCTAGAATTTCACTAAATCTTAGCCAAAAAGAATTGGGAAAAATGGTAAGCTTACCAGAACAGCAAATTCAAAGATATGAAGCAACTGAATATGAATCTGCCAGTATATCTAAAATTAAAGAAATTGCTGATGCTCTAAACTTAAAAATAGAAAAACATGTGGGAGTTCCAATAGCTAATTTCTCTTTAAAAAAATTTTTCAAAAAAATGAACTCTGTGGGTATTGATTCCGACTTTATTATGCACAGACTCTTACCGCCTAGACTTGCAGCACGATTTCATGATAAAGATATCTCACCTGATCTTTTATGTCTTCAGGCCTCTTATTATATAGGAAAGGTTTTTGGAATAAAACCAGAATCAATTTTTAAATCAAAACCTCTTGTGTTAAATACAACACCTCTTACCAAAGTAAAATACAAAATTTCTAGCAACACAAACAAGAAAAAACTTGGCATCCATACTATTTATGCTCATCATATAGCACAACTTGTATCTAAAGCAACAAAGATTAAAGCAAATAAGAATATTCCAGATGATCCATATATTGTGAGAGAACAGATTCTTTCAAATTTTGGAAAAATAACATTTGATACTATCTTACGTTATGTTTGGAGTTGGGGCATCCCTGTTTTGGTATTAGATACTATTTCCTTTCATGCGGCTTGCTTTATAGATAAGAGTAGAAGTATCATTATTCTCACACAAAAAACAGATTCTGAAGCACGCTGGATGTTTAATTTACTTTATGAATTTTATCATATATCACAAGGAACAAGCCAAATTACTGAAAATATTACAAAATCACTAAATTCTCAAGATGAAGAAGAGCGAATTGCCAGTCAATTTGCACATTTTGTATTATTGGGAAAAGACTCACACAAATTAACTAAAAAATCTCTAGAAAATTCTAACTGGGATATATCACAGATTAAAAAAAATCTTCAAAAAATATCAAAAAATGAAAATATTCGTATAGATGTTTTGGCAAATTATGTGGCATCTAGACTATCTGAGAAAGAGCAAAATTTGCATGGTGTATCAACTGTACAAAAACCACTATCTAATGCAAGACAGATTATTTGTGATCATTTGATAGAAAATCTTGATTTCAGCTTACTTGTTGAATCTGATTTGGATTTACTTTATCCAATATTTTCTAAAGGTATGGGTATGAATGCTTAAAGATTTTACAGATTAGAAAAACATCCACCAAAATTAAAAAATCAAATCACATGTATTGCGATTAATTGTAAATGTGGTTATCAGTTATTTCATACAAATATTTGATTAAAAGTTTATCAAAATAATGAATTTGGAGGATGTGATATTATCATGCTGGAAATCATGCATCCAAAATTCTAATCACTTTACTGGGAATGTCTTTTAGCCTGCTTACTGCAAGTGTCTTTTCATATCCTAGACGGCCCAAGTTCCCTGCAATGGCAGTCGATCTTACAGGGTTTGGGCCAAGTCCCAATGCTACCATCTTTATCCCCATACTTCTTAATGCTTTTGTCATTGTGCGCACGGCACTAGGGTCTGAGGGCTCCCCGTCTGTGAGTGTCAAAAATACATCGGGCCTCTTTGATTGCAATATTGGAAACATTTTATCATACACTTCTGCTAGCGGAGTTGAGCCATTTGCAACAATCTGTGCAAGTTTTTTTGCAGACAGATAATTCCATTTTATATTATCTGGCTTTATCTGCCAGCATACTGTTGATCTGTTCTCGGTGCTAAATGCATACACTGCAAATTTTACTTTTAAAAATGCAAGCACTTCACATAATGCAAGTGTTGCCTTTTTGTATTCTAGTGCATCTGATGAAATACTAGATGAGTGGTCAAGCAAAATGACTATTCTGGTTTTTACTGATTTTTTTATGTCAGTAAAAAACGGCTCGTGTCCTTCTATATGACTCTCCTCATCAAACTCATCACCATTTCTACCATGCTGTTCTTTCCATCCCATAGCCCACTCTCTGAATTTAGTCTTTAGACTGTTTATCAGTGATATATCATATATTGCAGATTCATCAACATTTCTTGTAGCAGGCACTTTTACCCCTACTGCCTCTGGTAGTATGCCCTTGTTGTCGTTTTTCTGATTCTCATCAAGCAAAACCCTGTACTCATCATATATGTCACTCCCATTTAGTACTGCACCTGGATCGACTCTTCCAAAATCACCTTCCTTATTCCTTGAGACTATCTTGAGGAATTTTAGCAACTCTTGCTCTGTTAGTGCCATACCTGCCTTCATAAATGGAAGCGAGACTGGGATTGTGAGAAGCGAGTCTATGTCTAGTATTTTTATTATCTCACTAATTTTTTTTTCTAGCCATTCCGTACCATGTTCGTATCGGACTGCATCATCTACTATTCTCTTTGCAAGGGCATCTGCTTTTTTTATTCTCTCAAAATGACTTGACTGTATTTCGCCTTTGAATGCACCAAACATGAAATACTGATAAAATGCTTCTACAATTCTTGCTTTACCATATACCGAGTGCAGCTGTGGCCTTGAAACTAACATGTAAGAATAGTTGAATATAATTTCTTCATCCATACCTTTCCATATATTTCGTCCAAGTTTTTCTACTCTTCTAGTCTCCATTGTATTGAGAATAAACCCAAATGCGTGGTCGTTGCTTAGTATTTTTTTGCAAAATTTTATCCTCATGGCCTCGTACCAAAGTGATGTTCTGAATTGTCTATATCTTTGAAAGCTACTCCCTGCCATCTTTTCAAGCGGTGTCAGTATGACTTTATTTTCTGCAAGTCTGGTTCTCGTATCTACCTTGTCTGAAAATTCTACTATTACACCATCTTTTTCAGACCAGCGCCTTACAAGAAATGATGCAATATCAAGCAAGTGCTCGCTTTTTATCTCTGAGGATTGCATCTAGCTTCCAAACATTGATGTAATGATGTCACTTACCTTTTGATATTCTATACTTCCCCATTGTGTGTACACATTTCCAAATACAATTCCTGCGGCTTCTTTTGCCTGCATACTTTTATCTAAAAGCCTGCCAAATGCAATAGTCTCTCGCATGCTAGGAGAGTAAAAGAGTTCTTCAACAGCTGCTGCCTTTCTTAGCATGTTTGCAAGCTTTACTCCTTGTCGTATGTCCTCATCATGACTCCCTGATACGTATTTTTTTACAATCTCCATCTCTATATCTTCAGGTGGATATTCTAGGCTGATTCGGACTGGGAATCTGCTGAGTATCTGTGGTGGAAGTTCTTTTGTACCGCTGTGTGTGAGTGGGTTTATTGTAGCCACTACAAACCAGTTTTCTTTTGCCTTTATCACTTCACCTGATGATTCTTTTAGGACAATCTGTCTTCGGTCATCTAGGGCTTCATCAAGTCTTAACAAAACGTCTGCTTCTGCTGAGTTTATCTCATCTAGGTATAAAATGCCACCTTCTCTCATGGACCTTACTAACAATCCTTCACCAAAACTTACAGTCCCATCATGAAGTGTCTTTGTTCCAACTAGATGACTTTCTCTAGTTCTGAGACTAAAGTTGACAGATTCTAGACGCGCATTCATACTCTGTGCAAATTGCCTTACTAGGGTTGTCTTTCCAGTCCCTTTTGGACCTATTATAATTGCAAACAGCCCTGCATCGTAGGCCTTGCCTAAAATGGGGACAGAGTTGTTCCAGTCAAGGTACTGCATCTCCATCAATGTATCACCTTAATTCCAACTTTATTAATATGTGCCACACAAGACTTTGAATTTTTAATATACACAAGCATATGCCACACTAGAGCCATCTAGCTTCCAAATGACTCTATTTTAACAAATGACTCCTCTAGGTTTTTGTGGAGTTTCTTGTTCCACTCCTCAAAGCCTGCTGGTTCCCTAGGATAGTTGTTATAGTGGTTTACAAGCCACTTGTTCTGTGTGGATGTGTACTTGAGCCCGTCTGCAACAGTACGGTTCATTATTCCTCTTATTATCATGCCAACCTTTCCTAATCCTGAAAAGTCAGGATGCTCACCCTTGCTGATTGATTCTACATCCAAGTTTCCAAGAAAGTGTTTCATCCCGTAACTTATCTGATCATTTGTTAGGGTCTGGACAAGTCTCCTGAATAGTTCTAAACCGGCAGTCTTGTAGCCATACTCTCTGATAAAGTCAATGTTGTACTGCCACAGGCTTTTCTCAGATGTATCATTTGCCTCTATTGCCCGTACTATATTCTCACCTGCAATAGTTCCTGCTATTAGGGCAGGTCCTATTCCTCCTGCATCAATTGGTTTTGGCATCCATGCAGAGTCACCAACCATCATGTATCCGCCAGATACTAGGCAGTCGTTTTGTCTCCTAACTGAGACTTGGAATATTCCAGAGTTATTGCTAGTGTCTTCTGGATCCTCTGATAGCTTTGCATTTTTGATTGCTTTATTTCTGTATAGATATTCTTTCATGAGGGATTCTACGTTGTCTTTTTTGCCCAATCTTTTGTTTCGTTTGTCTAGGAGTGACTTTTCAACTCCGAGTCCAATGTTTACTTTGTCATCTCCTTTGGGAAATACCCATCCGTAACCGCCCGGAGCTATATCTTGGTCTAGATGAATTATACAATAGTCTGAATCAAATTCACTAAGATCATTTTCCCCTTTATCAAAATACATGATGTATCTACCTGTGGATTCCAAGTCTCGTCGGTCTATCTTTCTCTCTACTTTTGTAGAGTTTTGAAGCTGGTTTCTAAGCATAGATGTAACACCAGTACAGTCCACCACTACCTTGGCAGTCTTTTTGTATGGTTGCTTTGTCTTGTTGTCAATTCCCTTGACTCCTGTCACCTGCTCTCCTTCATAGATGAGTCCCATGAGGTTTATCTCAAAGTCAAACTCTACTCCCATATTTTGTGCTCTCTGGTTTTGAATTTCTGGGAGCTTTTGTCTGTTTAACATATACCCTGCACCATCAAATGGTATTGCAGTCTTTCTATCAGGTGAAAATGCCATAACGCCCTTTACATCGTGCTCTATTTCGGGTTTGGTCCACTGTACCTTTATTCTCTCAGACATATAGTCCACTGCTTCTTTTGAGCATGCATCCCCGCATGTCCATCCACCTGTTGACTTTCTTCCCGGAAATATGGCAGGATTTCTGTCAATTGAGAGCACTTTAAGATTTTGATTGGAATAATGTGCTACTGCTTGCGCCACGATTGTCCCTGTAAGGCCACCACCTGCAACTATAACGTCATAGTCTGACACAATAAACATCCCCGTACATCTGTATTTAAAACAATGTGGTGGTGTGATATGGGCAGACAACACGATGGATAATACGGATGGATGATAGTGGGCCAACAGTGTCATGATATGGATGAACAACACAGATGGACAACACGGGCAGATAACATGGGTGGACAATAGTGGGTGAACAATAGTGGGTCAACACAATGTGATGATAAAGTGGGACTGACAAGTCATATTATATTAGTTAGATATTTTGGGTCGGTTCGTCGCGGCGTCCTCATGGCTTTAGCTCAGACTGGAGCGGCTGTTATCTCCTCATTCCCGGATTATATTCGGACTTGTTTCTATTTAATCTAGTTGGAACAATTCCTTGAATATTCTATTAGCATCCTTTTTGTTATATATGGGAGTGTGTATCTTGAGTCTTATTGCATCATTTTCCTTAAAGGCTAGTGTACCTGTAACAAACTCTTGTTTTCCCAGTCTAAGATGAAACTTTGATCCTGACAGTCTTTTGTCAAATTCCTCAGATATCATATCCTTTTGCGATTTACTTAGTCTTTTAAAAAGTATCTCTAGAAAGGTATGTGCAGAACTCTTTTGCAGTCTTGCACTTTGAATAGTTATGATATTATCATAGTATCCTGTGGACTGTACTGCTGAGAATTTTTCTCGAGGCACGCCAAATGACTCTTCAAAGACATCAAGAAATTTTGAGCTGACTTCGGTGGCATGAATTATGATGTCTATTGTAATTTCTAGCGCGCCTGCCATGAGCGATTATGCTTCTAACAAGGCAATCTCTTTTTCTGCTGTTCTGATAAGTTTTACCTTCTCTAGGCCTACATGTCTTACCCTGATTACCTTTTTGAATGCAGCCATAATATCAGAGTTGATTTTACTATAACATACAGCTTGCACAAACTGATGGATGGTCATTTCAGGAACAGTCTTTTCGATAATATCTTTTGCAATAAGTCGTAACGCATGCTTTCTTGATGTGTTGAGCTGTCTGTGTGTGAGCGCAATTATTTTAATTCTAAATATGTACCCGTCTTTTGTTTTAGCATCAATGATAAAGGTGATCTTTGAGGAGCCACGTCTGACCAGACTCCGCAGATACTCTTTAGAGTATTCCCAGCGTTTGAAGATGGATGTTGCCTTGTCTTCTTGAATCTTGTCAATCTGAAAGTATAGCTTGAATTGGTGATTTGAGGGATCGCCCTTTATTATATCATGTAGCGTCATTTCTAGTACTCTTCCAGATGCCTTTTCATCATCAGTAATTGGGACGTATGATAATGGGATGTTGTTAAATGCCTCAGAAGCGTATATTGTTATCCAGCGTTTTTCTCGCCACTTGTCCTTTACTCTACCTTTTCTACGTGCCAATCACTTTCGACCTTTGAATCCAAAATATAAGGGTATGCGGAATGCGAGTGTGTTGCATAATTCCGTTTTCAGGCACAGAAAACATCCCTGTAACGACAGCTTCGGGCAGGGTTATGCGACAGATTCTTACAAGATCTTTAAATCAAAATATAGTATTTGAAGTACTATTATTCCATAATATGGCCAATGAAATGTGCACCACGATCGTACGTTACAGTGGCACTGTAACTATACCGATAGTGACCGAATTATACACTTTGACTTCACTTTCATTACATGCTATGTCTTGATCGGCTGAAAGTGAACCACCTGGCCAGCGCTCTGAGAACGCATATGCATAGTTTACATCACTGCTAGTTGGTGTTGTTGACATGTACGCCGTTACAGAAGTTCCTGTAACATGATCAACGCTTCCCACACGATGTTCTTGTAGTTGTTGTAGCTTCCTTTTGATGTATAGTATAGCAGTAAGTGTATAGTTCCTGACAATTATTCATGTACACTGCAGCATGATAGTTAATCGGTGCGTATGCTCTTGGAACGTTGGTATTATCCGCACCAATTTGAAAATTCTTTTCTTCTTTTGATGACTATTCCAATGATCTTGCTTTTGCCCTTTCTAGATACTTGGCACAATCAGTACCATTATCTATTATTTCACAACTACCGTACCAGCCGACGGCTGACCAGTATCCGGGTTCTTCCTCCAGTAACTCTTCAGGAGGTAATCCAAACAGGGCTGTTGTCTCCTTAATTTCTAGTATCTCTGGGGTCAGTACACTCATGTCACCAAACATGTCTTGCAGACTAGGTGTCGTTGCGTTGATTGGATACTCTGCTTCCAGATATGTGTGGAGTTTCTGTAGTGGTTCCAAGTCAGGTTGCTGGTATGTTCCTGCAAGCTTGCACTCTTGTATCACGAGTACGGCTATTTTGTCTCCGCATACTACCGTGTTTGTCAGCACGTCAAAGTTGAACTACAACATCGCAATCTCATTTATCTCCTCCATGTAGGGGTTGTCTTTGCTGTTATCCAGCAAGTCGTTGAAATGGTTGTAGTGCCACAATGTCTGATTTAATCCACCAAAGTGCTCAATCATTGCAGACGACATCTCGTATGGTGTGAGATAATCATTAAAGATCTTTTCTTCATCAAGTGATATCTGCTTTAACTCCTCAATTGACAATTCTACTTCCTCATTTTGGGTGTATACAATGATTTGTATTGTTAGTATGACACTGGCAACGGCCACTGTAAGAACTACCCAGAATATTGTTTTAATCGTGTTTGATGATTTTTGAATGTGGATATATGTGTGCATCTTCAAATTAGATGCTAAAACAACTCGCTAAACAGTCATACTCTGAGGTATGATAACTAAACCTGCTGGTGCATTGACACCATACATCAAACCCCCATAATACCAAACCCCATACACTCTAAACTATATCTCCTTTTGTCCGCCCATATACCCTTGCAGAACTTGAGGAATTTTGATGTGTCCGTCTTTTGTTTGAAAATTCTCAACTAGTGCTACTAGTACTCTAGATGTGGCAACAAGCGTGCTATTTAGAGTGTGAATGTATTGTGTTTCCTCGTTTGTATTTTCTCTGACTCTAATCTTTAGCCTCCTTGCCTGATAGTCTAGGCAATTTGAGCATGACACTATTTCACGAAACGCTCCCTGTCCTGCCATCCAGGCCTCAATGTCATATGTCTTTGCAGAGACTTTGCCCATATCTACACTAGATAGTAATACTACTCTGTGTGGTATTTCAAGACTCTGATAGAACTCTTCAGCTACAGATAACATCCTCTCGTGTTCGGCCCATGATTCCTCTGGCTTTGCAAACACAAACTGTTCTACTTTTTCAAACTGGTGTACTCTGAATATTCCCTTTTGGTCTCTCCCGTGTGCTCCTGCTTCTTTTCTAAAGCATGGACTCACACCTGCATATCTGAGTGGAACATCTGCGCCTTTGATTATTTCACCTGAATGCATTGCAGCCATTGCGTGCTCAGACGTACCAATCATGTATAGGTCCTCACCTTCTATCTTGTAAATTACATCCTCAAAGTCATCTGCAATAACTGCTCCTTGCATGGACTGTCTATTTATCATGTATGGTGGTTGAACTAGGGAATAATTTCTTGCTGCAAGAAAGTCAAGGGAATATTGTATGAGGGATTGGTTTAGTCTTACCATATCATTTCTCAGATAGTAAAATCTTGCCCCTGATACCTTGGCGGCTCTAGCCATATCTACCAAGCTTCGCTCCTCAGAAATATCAATGTGATTTCTTGCATCAAAGTCAAACTTTGGAATCTCACCCCACTTTCTTACCACTACATTTGCAGACTCATCCCCTATTGGAACAGACTTGTCAATCATATTTGGTATAGTCAATGCCAACTTTAGATATTTCTCATCTACTTGTCGTTGCTCTAATTCTAATTCTGCAAGTTTTTCTGCAATTCCCTTCATTTCTGATATCATACCACTTGCATCTTGCTGGTTCTTTTTTTTCTGGGATATTTCTTGTGCAATCTGGTTTTTCTTTTCTCTTAAAATGTCAGTCTCTGCAATCATTGCAAGTCTCTTTTTATTAGAATCAGTTAGTGCGTCTAGGTCAAATTTTACACCTCTTGCATTTAACATATTTAGTATGTCATTTGGTTTTTCTTTGATTATTTTGGGGTCTAACATCATTTCATCACCTTTAGTGCAATCTGTACATGTCCTAATACTTCATCTATACTGCCAATCATCTTTTTCATGTCTTGTGTACTCTCAAAAATAAAAGCTAACCCGCCATCTATACCCTCAGTATGTAGACTCAGGCCTTTTGGAAAATTGATATTATCTGGTTCTAGGGACTCTTTGACTGCGGCAGCCTTTTCTGCCGTGATATCATTTAGCACTATCCGAACCCTGCACGTTAATGACATTTACTTCCAAATAGTCAAGAAATCCGTCCAATTTGTCTTTAGTTATCTTTGCACCTGCTGCGGCATCATGTCCTCCTCCTACACCATCAAATCTTTCTGCACCTGCCTTCATCAAATCACTCAGATTAATTCCAGACTTGCAGCTGTGTGATTTTCTAGATGAAAACTTTATGGTATTCTCCTCAGAGTTTGTCCGTAAAATGACTATCTTTCCAGCATTTTTTGGAGCACCTGCAATTAGAGATGATATTGTTCCAGTCATGGTCTCTGGAATTACCCCCTCACCATTTACCATAACACACGTATTACTCTCTGAAATCCTCCATCGCTCGTTTGTTATTCTATTCATCAAACCTCTGATTGTCTTTCTATACTCCATGAGGATATTTTCACCTTCTAGTAGTATTTTGTTTCTATCCCCCATGCATATTGCCATGCCTACACCAGACCTGCTAATGCGGCCACACGAGTTTAGCATGGTGGAAAATTCTCTACCGTCCCGCAGGAAACTTCTTCGGTCTTCTGTGGGAAATGTGTATGTATAACCTATCATATCAGACATTATCTCAGTGGCGTTTTTTCCTGATGCAAACTTTGTGATTGCCTCAATGACGGCTCTCTTTTCATTCTCGTCAAGCTCGGCAGGCACTCTCCATCTTCCTCCTTCTTTGAGCTGCACCCCTGATGAGTTCATAAGGGAAAGACACACATCTCTATTCCATGTAAGTCCATCAATGAATGGCTGTGATGTAAAGGCTAGCGCGTCTGCAAGTGCTCGTGTCTCTCTTCCTACTAGAAGCAAATCAAGGTCCATCTCTAAGAGTCCTTCCTCTTTTGCAGTGTTTGCTATCTCTATGTTTTTTCCGACAAATGACTTTTTCTCACCACGGTCCTGTCTGTCTCCAAGTGCAGATACTACTGCAACAGCAGATAGGTCAGAATTTTTATCATCTAGTGATTTGGCTGCAAGATATGCCATGCCGCCGGCGCATATCTCTGCACCTCCATCAATGCCATACTTCCATGCATTTATGACTCTCTGATTTTCTATCTCTTCATCTGGAATTTGGTGGTGGTCTAGAATGAACCAATTCCGTCCCAGCCTTTTGTCCATATCATTTGCAAAGCCGCCGCCCAAGTCTGTAACTATGTGAAAGTCTCTTGCGTCTTTTTTTAGTGACTCTGCTGTTGTTTTACCAAATTCTTTTGCTACTCTGAGGGTGCATTTTGCTCCTGCTCTAAATAGTGCCTTGGAGATTATACTGCCAGAAGTCAAACCGTCACAGTCTATATGAGTTAGAACTGTAATAGATCTTTTTGCCTTGATGCAATCTAAAACAGTATCTCTGAATAATGCAAGTGACTCGTCAAGTTTTGCCATCACTCTAACTGGGCTACCACAGATTTATATTTCCAGTTTTTTGGGATACGGTTTATTCTTTTATAATATACTGAAAGCCTGTGCACTTTAGCCTCAATGAGTTCAAGTGATCTGACGTTTCTCCTATCGCCCTTGTTTGCCTTGAGGTGCTTTTGAAGACCAACTGCCTTTTTTACAATATTTTCCAAGTCTTCAGGCATGTCTGTAGTAAGGTCGTTTTCTGCAAGTATGCTTCCCATTCTCTTCTTTACAAGTGGTTTTACTAGTGGTATGGCGTACTGATCTCTTAATTTGATTCCAATTTGGCTTGGAGTCATGCCTTCTTTTGCATACTTTACTACCAACCCTTCAATTTCTTCTGAACTCTGAGTTATCCATTTTGGAGTTATCAAGGTTTTAGGCCTGATGGAGTGTGATTTTCCATGCCTGTGTGTATGCATTCTTCCCATGATGTGGGCTGATTTTAGAACAAAATTAAACGTTACTTATTGCACATGACCATACCCTATGTCCTGCCGATCTCGTACACAAGGGGGTGATTTTCAAGGAATAGATAAAGGTTAAATAAGTATTCTCGCTACAACACGATTAGAAACGCTATGATAAGAAAACTAGCTTTAACAGCGTCCCTAATTGCTGTATTCACTGTAGGCTTTTATGCCGAATCCGGCGTTGCCTTTGCGCAATACCTTGGAAATGTCGGTGATCAAGGTGAAACAGGCAAGCACACACTCGAAGAGGCCCTTGCGATTCAAGCAGAAAGAGTCGCCTCAGCACAGTCCAATCCGGGTGCAGGTTCTGGTACTCCATACCTTGATGCAGGTGGAGTTATTGGTGCTGCCGTAATTGCAGGTGCGGTATTTGGCGGAATTGCAGGTGCCTTCTTCATAAGGGGCAAATCCGGCAAGTATGCAGCAATGGGAAGAGGTTAATTATTAACCAAATTCCCCCTATTTTCTTTTAGATTTTTAGTCATGTGCTGATCTCGCAATTTTTTACATCTGAGAGAAATGTATATATCGCACAAATGATGCCATGTTATCAATGACTCCTATCGTAGGGATCTTTATGAGCATCCTGTCATCAGTAACAGGCCAGCTGGGTCCAAATTATGATCCGTTATTCTACGACGTAATGATCTACATCTTTGGAACCATGATGTTTACAGTGTTCCTTTTGGGAATTATCTCATTTTGGTTGCGAGTACACGGCTGGTCATACAAGGACAACCGTGAAAGATGGGTTGACGAATTGGACAGGCACTTTGAGAGAGAAGGCATTGGTCTAATTCCAGACAACGGCAAGTACTGGTAATATTATATCCTCTCTTCTTTTCATTATTTTTTGTTTCGTGGTTACTGTTAGTATGGTTTTTGCGTTGCTGGCAGGATATGCCGTCTAGGTGTGGTGTTCTGGGGTATTGTGTGTGATATGATCTAGGGTGTGGTCTAGGGTGTGACCCGGTACGCCATCTAGGATTGCAATCTAGATACTGTACCCTATTGTGCTAGGCGTTATCTGAGAAATTATGTGGTTTGTGTGTGAATGATGTTTGGCTTTGTGTGCAAGTGTGAATGTGATTTGCCACACTATGTGACTTTAGGAATTATAGATGTGATGCATGTTTAAAATTTGTATCGTGTATCTGTTTTGTAAAGTGGTCATGTGGGGACTAGTTTTCAGGTGGCAGAAAGTCTTGATCCTTTGATGTGTCATATGCCTTGCTGGTAAATACGGCCTTGTAGTGGTATCCGTCTTGTAGTAGATGGTGTATAAAGTCATCTGATTTTTCGTCATTTACGTATATTGTGGACTTTGACTGATCCATGTCTCTTAGCGGAAAATCCCATGTCCACAAAAAGTGTCCTAACTCAAAGGGGTACGCTTCTTCCCATTCAGCATAGATGGTACCATCATTATTCAATGTGTACAGACTTCTTTGGCAGTCCTCATTTAGTATATCTCTTTCTTCAAAACCAATCCTAGCTGGAATTTCTGCCGGTTGGCCATCCACAATCAATTCTAGTGATGCTGTAATCTTGTAGGGTGTGTTTCTGTCATTGATGCATACTTTGAGTGGATTATCCCTGTCTATGACAGACATTGTAAATGCAAATACTGCTGCTACTGAAATGCCAATGATTGCAGAGATTATGAGGAATCTGATGGTCCTTTTTCTCTTATATGGATCGCTTGTTCCGGGCCATCTCATGTGGTGTTTTTTCATGAATTACATAAAAGCCCTTTCTTTTGGCATGCATTTTCATCTTGTCTAGTACTGACTAGTCATGCTTTTGAGTATGAGTGTAGGTGCTAAGCCGTAGATGCTAAGCAGTAGAGATCGTCAAGTAGGCACTGTTTTCTGACTGACATACTGTGTGGTGTCATATCCGTGTATGTGGTGTGATCTGGCATGGATGTGATTTGCTTTGGTATGGATGCACTGCCCGGTACAGTGGTGCCTATTACATGAATGATTTTGAAAGTGTACGGCATTATACAATAACTGATTTTTGCAATGCTTGTGCAAAAAACCCAAAGCATACCAATCTACGTCACCATGCCAAATGTGCTAACATGCATGACACCAAACAACACTATCTATCCATTATCTCTACTGTATCTAACTTGTCCTGATTGTCTGCCAGAAAAAAAGTAATCTCGTCAGAGTCTATCTCCAACCATTCTGACTCGCCGCAGTATGGAAGATAATCCTCTACAAAGATGTCGCCCGGGCCTGTCAATCTGGTTATCATTTTTTCCTTTCCTGATGTCATTTCAAATGGCAGCTTGAGTACCTTTCCTCTTCTCTGACTTTGAATGTTAATCTTGTAAGTGTCTCCACGAAATTCAACACTACCAAAAAAATAACTTTGAAAGATATCCATCTTTGCTATCTTGAATCTGAGCATACATTTGCTTGGCACTCATGACAGATAAAACTTGGGAAGTTGTAGTATTGGAAAATGAAAAGGAAAGGGGTGGGGGTTGTTAGATTACTTGCCAGGGTCTTGTTGCAAAGGTGATCACATATCCAACACCAATTATGATTGACTGGTATGCAATGTTGGTGTATGGGATCTCTTTGATAATTGGTTCACCTTCAACTACTACTGTTTGACCTGGACCGAGTCCTGGACCTACACTTGCCACGTTAAGTTGTGTGTGCACATGATATACTCCTGCCTCTAGTGCCTTTGCAGACAGTGAATAGGCAATCTGAGTATTACCTGGAATGTCAAAGACATTACCTGGTGGGTCTCTAGCCAACATCTCCCATCTGTTTCCAGCATTTGTGGATTCTGAGAAGATAGATATCCATCCTCTTAGATCTCTTTCTACAAGACTGACTAGTGTTCCCTGAAGCGTCAAGGTCTCGCCAGTCTGCAAGGATTGTCTGTTGAAGGTTTCATCTTCGATTCTGATGAAACGACTCTGAAGTTGTGCCTGGACACCGTGTGCTTCTGCTGTAGGCATGATTGTCTCGACCCAGTTAAAGCCGAGCGTACCTAGGGCAAGTACAACCGATAGTCCTAATACGATTATTTTTTTTTCGACCATAGTTATCCCTAATATTCAGAAAGATAATACACAGCGTTATATGTTTTACCTTGATTGACGGATCTAGTAATTATGGTGGTGTGATTCGACATTGATGTTGAACAACCAAATCCGATAGAAACAGGATAGATTTTTAAGATAAATCCTTAGCAGAAAACCAATTTTTTACAGTTTTCAGGCTAGTTTTATTGTTTTTTCATACAAAATCTCTAGTTTGAAAAGCTCATGCTTTATATTTCAAATCCACATGAGTACACCTATGGCACAAATGCCGGCATTAATCCCAAAAGAAGTTGAGATTCAGAGACTAAAGAAAATCTGGCTCATCGTCATAGCTATGGGATCAACTGCAGCGTCAGTCGAAGTGGACAACTTTGTTGACGGCTCACTGCACCAGACATCTATCAGAGACAGCGCATTTACCCCAGCACACTGGTGGCTATACTCCCACTTTGTAGCATTGCCGCTTGGCTGGGCATCAGTTGCAATGTATGATAGAAAGGTACCTATTCTCAGAGGTCCAAACAACTCGATGAATACTGGATTAAAGATGACCATTCTTGGTTATCTGGCAACCATGTTCACCATTGGAGTTAACGAGATGTGGCACTTTTGGTTTGTAGAGGAGATATTTGCAGTACCAAATCACTGGATGTTTAACATGGGTGTAGTTGTTGCATTCATGGGTGCCCTAGCCTACGTAGTCCGAGTATATGCTAGACTGGTAGAACTAGGAGCAGAGACACCTGGTGAGAATCCGTATGTTGCTGAAATGTACAAGATGGCCCTAGAGGGTAAACTGTACAGCAGAGCAATCCCATAGAAAAAGTGCACTTTGCACATTTTTTTCTTTTATTTTATATCCTCTAGTCTGTGGCTTGTGTGATACACTTTGTGCTGGGGCAGCTGGCTATCATACACATCTGTTTTATGGCTGATTTTGTTCAGATTCTGGTTTCTTTGCGTGTGTTTGTCAAACTAGAAGGGTCAGATATGACTAGTTACAGTCGAATTGCGCAATAATCCGGCAGATTAGGAAAGACTTAAAAGTATTCTGTTTAGTATAACCACAGATGACTCTCCCGAAAGGATTTGGTTCAGGTGGCGCAGGTGGCGCATCTAGTGCTGACGTAGAACGTATGATCGGCAAACGTGTCGAGAATATGACTGGCGTAATTACAATCTCCTTCATAGCAGCCTGGTTGGCTACTTTTGGAGGTACTGCAGCAGGATACTTTTACTATCCGTGGGCATACCCGACACCGAGTGGACACTATGCTTTCATCGTACTCACAATTATTGAGGCGATTGGTTACATCTTTTGCGTTAAAGTCACACAAGAAGGCTCTAACAAGAATAGTAACGGCCTAGTAGCTGGAACCATAGCAGCTGTGACGGTAGGTACGATATTAATAGCCCTATTCGTCGGCAACTAGAAGGAAATACTCCTTCGGACACTTCTTTTTCATTTTAAACTTCTCTGAAATGACGATCTTCATCATTTTCTAAAATTTTATATACTGACCCTATCTCTAACTGTTTAATGGTCTGGTTAAGACGATGTACACACTACTTGTTCATAGTAGTGGTTGCAGTTAACTCAACACTGTTAACAATTAATGCAGGTGACTACATCTTCTACACTGACTGGGCTTGGACATCGTTTACGGTATTCTCTATATCGCAAACGTTGATGCTTGTAGTAGGTGCAACATACTATCTTACGTTTACAGGCGTTCCAGGCACGGCTACGTACTATGCCCTAATTATGACGGTATACACGTGGATTGCCAAAGGCGCATGGTTTGCACTCGGCTATCCATATGACTTCATAGTAACGCCGGTATGGCTTCCATCAGCAATGTTGCTTGATTTGGCGTACTGGGCGACAAAGAAGAATAAACACTCGTTGATCTTCTTTGGAGGTGTACTGGTAGGAATGTCATTACCATTATTCAATATGGTGAACCTGATAACAGTAGCAGACCCACTAGAAACGGCCTTCAAATATCCAAGACCGACACTACCACCATACATGACACCCATAGAACCGCAGGTAGGCAAGTTCTACAATAGCCCGGTTGCGTTGGGTGCGGGTGCGGGTGCTGTTTTGTCATGTACGTTTGCGGCGTTGGGCTGTAAGCTCAATACGTGGACATACAGATGGATGGCCGCTTGGTCCAAGTGGGACTAGATACAACATCCCCTTCTTTTCATTTTCTATCTCTCAGGGTTGCTCTACAGATCCTACCGTTTTACCATACTGGCATTATCATTCTGTATCTATTTGATTTGGTTTTACGCGTACCGACATTTTAGCTGATGTACTTACATGTTAGAATCATACAAACTAGAACCACAAACTAGAACCACAAACTAGAACCACAAACTAGAACCATGTGTGCATTCTAGAAATTTCTACTTGATGATAATTACTAGTGCTTTAGGTGTGTTGAACTGATTTTGACCATTGAATAATATCATCAAACTTTGCAGACATGAAATCATATTCTATCTTTGTCTTTTTTCCGACCTTACCACACAGTACAAGCTTTATGGATTTTTTAGATTTTTGTTTGATGGAACGAATAGAATCAGAGAAAAAATTCAATCCCTCTTCGGTGTTTGAAAATACCAGAACTGTAGTGGTGCTAGACTTTTGCTTTGCAATCTTTCCGAGCAGCTTTTGAAAGTCAAGATCAAAAAGCACGTTTACAGCTGAAGACATATCGCCTAGGTGAAATACGGTCCATCCTGTCTGGCGCAGTGCAGTAGCGGCAGCTTCTGAGAGTGGGCTGCTTGCCTGGTCAGCAGACATTACTATGATGCTCTTTTTTGGGTCTGATTCTACTAAAGTGTGATTGAGTATGTGCAGTGATCTTGATATGATATTCTGGATGAATCTCTGCTCAGAGCTTCCCATCTTTCCACCGTCAAATGATTTTTCAACAGATGATATTGCAGGTACTATTACTTCAGTTACGAGTTTTTCCACGGATGCTCCTGAGTGAAGACAGTTTCTAATTAGCGCACATGCACCCTCTTCAGAATACTTTAACAGAAACTCTAGAAATATGGGGGCTACCTTGAAGTAGTCGGCTGGAAAGTCGTATGATTCTTGACCCGGCTCTAGTGACCACAGTATTATATTTCCAACATCCTTTCGGTGCAAGAGTCCCTCTACTGCAAAAACCCTAAGGTATTTTGTCATAGTTGCTCTGTTTATGCCAAGTGCTTCTGCAATCTCAACACCAGACATTCCTGATTTTGAGTCTGCAAGGGTTTGAATCAGCTTTTCTCGAATCTCCTCAGAATGATAGCCACGTCCCATACTATCTATGGGGTATGGTATGGTATAAGACTGATTATCTGCCCGGCAGGATTATGGCATGTAGAACTATTCATCTTGATACCTTTGATATGGGTGATATGACCTAGCCAGCACGCAGACTCACTTTTCATACTACACACAAGATAACACTTACGAACAAAGCAAGAGTAAAATGTTATATACCATAGTACCTTAATGTACGGTAAGGGAAAAGTAAATTGCCAAAAGCCGGATTCAAATCTATCACAGTTTCAGATACAGTCTATGATAAATTCCAAGAGGTCTATCAGCAAAACAAAGACTCACTCACAATGAAGGGTGTCAATAGTTTTTCAGGATATGTCACATACATGCTCGAAGAGATGATGCAAAAAGACAAAACTTTTGCAAGATATGCTCCCAAGATTGAAAAGATTTCAGTTGATGATGATCGTATTCTACTCAAGGATAATATAAAAAACAGGATTGCCGAGGTTGCAGTCCAAGGTGGCGAGCTGTTCTGTCAGCTATGCGAGGAAAAAGATTGTGTCCATATCGGGTTTGTATTTTCACTACCTGATGTATATGAGGTTCTCAACTCCAAGGGAATCAGAAATCCAAAATAAGTGGAGGAGGCGGGATTTGAACCCGCGAACTCCTGAGAGACAGGATCACCCATTATTTGATCTTAAGTCCTGCATGTCCAAAAGCACGATGTGCTTACTTTGGCCAGGCTTGATTACTCCTCCAAGTGAATAAGAATCTGTGTAAGATTTAACAGTTTAGTGCATGTGTGCCTCAAATTCATTACTTTGGTAATGTGTGTAAAGATGTCAAATCATTTCATCTACATCTGGCACGGCAGAAAGTCATTATACCAGACCAAAACCCGCCTGTACGGTATGAGGAAATTATGACGTTGTTTGCCATTTGATATGGATATCATAATCAGAGATTACAAAGCCCTGAATTTAAGAAATAATTCATGAATAATACAAGAACCAAGAATTATAAGGATTTCATACGAGGCAAACTTGTGCCTCGATAGCTCAGCCTGGTAGAGCGTTACCTTGGTAAGGTAAAGGTCGCGGGTCCGGATCCCGTTCGAGGCTTTTTAATAATTTTTTATAAGCAATTCAAAGTGCCCAGTGCGTTTTTTAGAATCTGAATTAATTGCCCGCATTGCACTCACTTTGCATATCTTCCACGGTTTGTGTGAAAACATCTCAAAGACTTTTTCAGAGTCCGAGTTTGAGAGCATTACTTTACATCCTTTAGAATCTAGCTTTTGGCAGAGCACGTAGAGTCTGTCTAGGTCATTAGTTGTAAAGTCGTTGGATGTATAACTAGTAAAGCTTGCTGTGGCACTGATGGGCTGATATGGTGGATCAAAATATACTAGGTCGTTTTCTCTGACATCATCAAGTATGTCTGCAAAATCGCGATACCTAATTGATATGTCATGGGACTGTAGGATATTATTTACTGCGCGCAGATTCTCCTCGTTGACTATCTTGGGTTTTGTATAGCTTCCAAGCGGCACATTGAACATTCCTTTACTATTTACTCTGTACAGGCCATTAAAGCAAGTTCTATTTAGAAAGAGCAACCTTGATGCCCTTTCAATACTATCTTTGGGGTTATTTTGTCTAATTGCGTAATAGTATGTCTTTGAATCTTTTTGGTAATGCTTCTCGTGGTTTTTCAGTGAAGATACAAGCTCGTCAACTTTGTCGCGTATTGTAATGTATGTGGTGATGAGATCAGAGTTAAGATCAGAGATGTTGCATCTTTGTTTATTCTGTCTTGTAAGGATGTAAAAGAACAATGCGCCGCCTCCTAGGAATGGTTCAAAGTATGTACCAAATGACTTTGGTAGGTTCTCTGCTAGTGTGGAAACTAGCTGCCGCTTTCCACCTGCCCACTTTACAAACGGTTTTGGTATCGTGATGTCCAAATAGTTTGCATTAGGACTTTGCATGTATATCTGCCCCTGTCTCTTCCTCACTTATGCCTTTTGGGGACTCATGTACTATATCCTAGATGTGACACCTATACGTGGTGCATGAATTTGTACTGTAGTGATTACCTGCGGTATTCATATTACGTCTTGACTGTAGTGAAAAAAAATTTGCTCTTTCTTTACATAATGTGAGCAAATGGATTATATAGATGTCAAATTAGGACAAGCTAATGATTATGAGATGTGATATGGGCAGGCAGTCAAGTGTGCCATATTATGTGGATGCGTCATGCAAAGCCTCCTTGGGGTATGAATCAAATCCTCAAATGTCTGCGGGTTTTGTATTACTAGACAAGCAATGCTGGGACATGCAGACACTGGCAACTGTTAGGAATGCGATGCAGTATCTACTACCGCAAGATGTACAGTATATGCATGTGCAAAGAACGTATCCAAAGTTCACATCATTTACACGGTGTTTTGTATGCTAGGTAAAATTTCTACGTAAAATTAGGTGTTTGTTTATGAGTGGTATTGGGCTAACAAGTAATGGTGTAATTTTTGTCTTGGGAGTAGTAATGCTTTTGGCAACTACTTGTGTCCCGGGCATGTATGATTTTGATGTGTATGGTCAGGTAAATGAGTTGCCAACAGTAGATGCGGGCACAAAGCAGACAGTGCAAGAGGGTAAGACTGTCACACTTTCAGGTACAGCTAGTGATGCAGATGCAACTGATGTCCTTACATATGCGTGGACCTCTGATGTGCAAGGACTGGTAATTACTGGTAGTGACTCACTTTCTGCCTCGTTTACTGCTCCTGCAGTTGATGTTGACACTGACATTACATTTACACTAAGTATCAGTGATGGGACCGCGACAGTAACTGATACGGTAGTTATATCGGTTCAGGACTATGATCCATTTATCACCACATGGACTGTAACTTCCCAGAATCTCGGAATAATTATACATGGAACTGCCGCACCTGGCAAGACCTATACTGTAGATTGGGGTGATGGCACTACTCAATCTACAGCCGGTACAATTTCTCACATATATGGCAGTTCGGGTACGTACACAGTTACTATATCTGGAGATCTATCTAAAATTAACCATACTTCTCATACAGATACTGCCACAGCAAAGCTTGCATCAATAGAGCAGTGGGGTGACATTGAGTGGTCTGACATGAGTGGCATGTTCCGCGGTGCTAGTAATATGGTGTATAATGCAACTGATGTACCAAACTTGTCTGAAGTGACTGATATGAATAATATGTTTTACAATGCCACATCCTTTAATGGTGACATATCAGATTGGGATGTCTCAAGTGTAACTAACATGGATAGTATGTTCTACAGTGCTACTTTGTTTAATGGTGACATATCAGATTGGGATGTCTCAAAGGTAACTAACATGTCTCAGATGTTTACCCGGGCAGTGAATTTCAATCAAGATATCTCTGACTGGAATGTCTCTTCTTTGGAGAATGCACGTTACATGTTTGCAGTAGCACGTCTGTTCAATCAGGATATATCCTCTTGGGATGTCTCAAATGTAGCTGACATGGGCTTTATGTTTGATCGTGCAGTGAATTTTAACCAGGATATATCCTCTTGGGATGTCTCTGGTGCAAATACAATGCGTGGCATGTTTTTTTATACAAGTGTATTTAACCAAGACCTCTCCTCTTGGGATGTCTCAAATGTAACTGACATGGCTTACATGTTTATTGGTACGCAAGTCTTTAACCAGCCCCTCAATAATTGGGATGTATCAAATGTAGCTGACATGGACCGGATGTTCAAAGATTCCAGTTTATTTAACCAGCCCCTCAATAATTGGGATGTATCAAATGTAACTGACATGGACCATATGTTCAACAATTCCAATTCATTTAACCAGCCCCTCAATAATTGGGATGTATCAAATGTAAAGATCATGACTAAAATGTTTAGCAACACACAAGCCTTTAACCAAGATATCTCAGATTGGGATGTTTCAAATGCAACTAACATGACTTCTATGTTTGATGATGCTGCAGTGTTTAGCCAGAATTTGGGCAAGTGGTATATCGTACTAGATGACACTAGTGTTGATTATACAGATGCATCTCTAATTGTAGGTGGCATCTCTGCACAAAATAGTATACTTGTAGCGCAAAACCCCACATACAGTATTGGGACAGGTGGTGATTCAGCATACTTTGAGATAAGTGGTTCCAACCTCAAACTAAAGGCTAAACCTACACAGGCCTCGTATGATGTAACTGTAAATGCTACTGGCGCATTTGGCACTGGGAACTCTGAGTCGTTTACCATATCTGTCTCAAACCTTCCTAAAAAATCTGGCACCAATACTGCACCTACTGCAAATGCAGGAAATGATCAACTAGTTGTACTAGGCTCATCAGTAACACTAGATGGAAGCGGTTCTACAGACCCAGAAAGTGACCCCCTTACATATTCCTGGGCAAAGACCTCTGGACCTGATGTGATCCTAACTGATGCCACTACTGCTACTCCATCATTCACTGCACCCTCAAGTGCTGGAACCATAATCTTCA
>JAPOPJ010000235.1 GCA_026712925.1 Nitrososphaerota archaeon | reverse complement strand
CGTTCCTCATACAGGCGTAATTCGACACGACACACCACAAATCCATTCATCTCAAGATTTCCAGAGGCAAGTACTGCTACATCATCAGGCTTTCTTGCCACTCGTTCTGGCCTGCTTACATCTACATAGTGCATCCTAACTGCATGAGAGTGTGATTTGTTTTAAATCTGGCGCATACCACAGGGTATGCTAGACATCATACTAGATGCCGTACCACAACAACCATTGCAAATGTCAGGTTTATTTACAGCAGTACAATGGTTTTAGTAGTGGATCACTATCAATTCCGCGGACATGACATACCACACATCAAGTTAGACCCGGACATGAATATTGAGGATTTGGTGGAGATATTTGCACGGTCAGGATTTAATGCAAGACAGCTTGGAGAGGCGGCAAAGCTGTATGCAAAGATGATAAAAGAAAATGCAACAATCTGCCTTACAGTTGCAGGTGCTATGACACCAGTCGGATTCGGGGGTATAATCAAGACCCTAATTGAGAGAGGGTATGTAGATTGGATAATTACCACAGGTGCAAATGTATATCATGAGGATCATTTTGCCTGGGGACTTCCAGTAAAGCAGGGACATTCTGATGTGGATGATGCAAAATTGTATGAAAATGAGATTGTCCGGATAAGAGATGTGTTTATAAAATTTTATGAAACTCTAGAAGCAGAAGACCAAGTAGTACAAAAGATGTTTGAAAATTTTAATGGTGAATCATTTACTACAGCAGAATTTTGCAACATCATGGGAAGAATTACCAAGGAAAAATCAAAGCATCCAGAAAAGAGTTTTGTTGCAACAGCATACGATTATGATGTTCCAGTGTACATTTCAACTATGAAAGATTCTTCACTTGCACTCAATCTTGCAGTGTATAGACTACAGGGAAGAGAGTTTGGCCTAGACTTTCTAAGAGAGATATTAGAGCAGGCAGCAATACTATACAACTCTAAAAAATCAGGCATTGTAGAGCTTGGCGGAGGCGTGCCAAAAAATACTGCCCAGCAGACAGGCCCACTGCTTGACCAAATACTGCGCAGAGATGATGGCGGGCAAGATTACATCATACAAATTACTGATGCGCGGCCTGACACAGGCGGACTCTCAGGTGCAACACTCCAAGAGGGTAAGAGTTGGGGTAAAATCCAAAATGCACACAAGGATATGATTACCATATATGCAGACTCTACAATTGCATTTCCAATACTTGCACTATACGTGCTAAGTAACCAAAAGCCAAGAAAGCCAAAAAGGCTTTACAAAAAACTAGGCACATTTTACAACAAGCTCCGTGATGACTGGCTTGAAAAACCAGCAGGTAAAAAACAGAATAAGAGCTAAAATCTGTCGTATCTTGCCCGCTCTAAGTCTCTTTCGCCTTTTGATTCTTTTTTGTATTCTTTATAGTGCTCCCTGCAAAGGACTGTCTTTTTTCCTACAGAGTTTACTGACAGTCCAGCATTTTCCACCTTTGATGTATTAAGTGATCGTATGCCATCATTCTCACAGCCATCATAGTTACACTTTGCACCCTTTGATACTATTCCCATGTGTGTGCTTTGCAGTGATGCTATTTATATCTGAAATTTTCCAGATGCCACACTATGAGGACATATAACACCCCCAAAGGTAAATCACCCATATTCCACTGTACGATTAGATTATCCCACAAACTCGAGGCTTTTGTTAATCTGATTATCTGACCTTAACATGTCGTTATGACAAATTTTAGGCGTTTTGGGTTTAACATCTTCAAAATGGGTTTTGGTACGTAGTATCTAGTCATACTTGCATCATTTGGTATTATAGATACGGTAAACTCCTTGGCATCTTTTGTCCATCCAAGCGTCGAATTTGGTGAAAAACCATAACAAAGTCTACGCTATTAATAATCTGACTCGCCTTTATTTTTTGAATCATGAACCTAAAAAACTGCTTGGCATTGGTCTTATTTTGGCATCAGGATACTTTAACTGGGTACTCATATTATCAATTGTAATCGGAGCTTATGATATAATTACAGGTGGCGGTGGCGGCCTTGACTTTGCAGGAGACGGCCTGCTTCATCTTGCAGTTGGAAGGATAATACCAGGATTGTCCCTCTTGGGTAGCGGTATCTACATACTAAAATGGTGCAATGAGTAATACGCATGTGCTCAGGTTCATCTGCCTAGACAGTAAAAAACCCAAACTCTTACAAAACCATGACTAAAGCAAAACAGACACGAGTAGATACGACCACACAATTAAATCGTTTATAAATGGAAAAACAAGCCCATGCAGATATGGGTGGAGCAAAAAAACCTAGTCCAGCAAAACAAGAAAAGTCACAGGGTTTCAAAGACTCTAAAAAAGGCAAGAAAGACAAGGGTGACGGAGGCCCAAAAAAGGCAGAGATCACAGTAGTGATACATGAAGAACAGGCACTAAAGATAATCAAAAACTCAAAACTAGTCACTACCTATGATTTAGCAAGACAGACAGGTACAAAGATTTCAGCTGCCAATGCATTTTTGCGCAAGTCTGAAAAGAACGGAATTGTTAAAAAGGTCAGTGGGTATAGCGGCCACTATATCTATCAAGCAGTCTCCTCATAGAGTCTGAGGACATCACCAGGTACAATGTTTTTCAACTCTTCAATATCACCATACATCTTGCCTATTGGTGTCATGGCTTTTCCTGCTACATCAGAGACAAAAAAACACATACTTCCAGAAGAGGATAAAAATGCAACATCACCTTTTTTGAATGCAGTCTTTGATTTCTCAGTACCAGAGTCAATTGCAGTCTCAATGTATGCAATGCCACTCCCACGCATGTGTGCATTTCCTTCAAGTGGGAGTGATCTCATTATAGTACCGACAGTTCGCGGGGCAAGGTGTCGCTTGAGCTCGCAGTGCAGTTTGATCTTACCCTGCACCTCAAGTACGAGTTGCTTTCTTGATACTGATTCTGCACCTGGCCTGTCCCCTTGCGATGGTACGAATTTTTGCATATTTTTCTAAATGATTCTCCCTTATTATGCCCACCTTTTATCTGCAAGCAAACATGTGTGTAAAACACTCAAAGTCAAAGTGGATTCATCTTAACTAGTGTCTTGCCTGTGAATTATCCACATGCTCATTTTATTAAAGAATTTTGTAACGTTACATCCATGTTCCTACAAACACAAAATCAGTATGCATTTTTCTCTATCTGAACACATATAATGAGATGTGAATAGTTACGTTTGATTTAAAAAATAGTCCGGTTTTGAATATTTTTACAAAGTCCAATAACTTGTTTAGTCTGGTATGCTCACTTGCAAACAATTTAGTTCAACTCTAAACAGACAGTTTTAGAATCATAATACATTTGAAGGTTAGTGTAGAGACGTAAAATTGTATTCCCACAATTGCCTTTAAATAAATACACTCGCATCACATCATCAGCAATTTCAAAATCTATCGGATTACCGGTATGTAGGTCAATTGCTAAAATTTTGAAATAACCATCAGAGATTTTGGATTTTAACCCCCATAATTTAAACGGCATTGTGGAATTGAATATTTTTTGTATAAATAAATCAAGGTTTTCAATTTTGTTTGGAAATAAAAAATCAAATGATTTTCACCTTTTCCTGCAGATTAAATGCACGTTTTCTGCCCCTAAAAACTTACGACTTTCAACAATACCAACTTTTAGATAAAGAATCAGATGCTTCCGGGTTTCTTTCCAAAGGGATGCACCTTTTTCTATTAAAAACCGTGTCCATTTATTATAGAAGGGGAGTTTTCCTGAGATTTGATAATTTACGATAGACCAACCCGTTTATAAAGATTCGGGCATAAACAGGAGTCGTCAAAAGGTAAAAATAGACCGTTTT
>JAPOPJ010000304.1 GCA_026712925.1 Nitrososphaerota archaeon | reverse complement strand
GTTGTGTACAAAACAACATTAACAAGATAATCTTTGCATCCTCTGCTGCCGTATATGGGGATTATACTGGAGAACGAATCTCAGAAGATATAGACACTAAACCAACATCCCCATATGGCCAAAGCAAGCTTGATGCAGCGGTACAAATAAGATACTATTCAGAGAAATTCGGCATACACGGGATATGCCTAAGGCTCTTTAACGTATATGGAAGAGGCCAATCAAGACAGCAGGCAGGAGTCATACCCAGATTTGTAGAGGCAGTACTAGAAAATAACCAAATTGTAATTTATGGAGATGGCACACAGACTAGAGACTTTGTAGCAGTAAATGATGTAGGAATGGCATTTGCACTTGCGTTAACCTCTGACAAATCTGGCACATACAACATTGGGAGTAGTAATCCCACATCAATTAACGAGTTGGTACAAATGATATCAAAAATATCAAATAAAGATATCACACCCATATATGAGAAAAAAAATCCTAGAGAAATAATACACAGTGTATCTGATATTACACTTGCAAGAAATGAGCTACATTTTGAGCCCAAGACAAAACTCAAAGATGGTATAGAAGAGTTAATTTCTGTCCCTGATGAGATTTGCCATTGAAAATAAGATTATAGATGTAACTAGCAAGATTGCCCCTACTAGGAATGTTATTCCAGAGGCAAGCAATGAACCATAAAACACAGTCTGATGATTCAGATATTGATCAAGAAAGTTTGCCCCAAGTATGGTCCCTATAGTTAATAGTATTACAGCTGGAATACCATAAAATTGAAGTGGATGTCTTATTGAGACGTACTTTAGTGTATTTGCAAAGACAGATGCACCATGTGAAACTGCGTGTTGTTGCGAGGTCTCCCCATCATATGAAACTGTAATTGGTACCTCTGCAAGAGAGAGACCCTTGTTTGATATCTTTAACAAAATCTCAGTTGATACTGTCATGCCTTCTTCTGTGGGATGAATAGCCTCGATTGCATTTTTGGAATAACTACGAAATCCCGACTGAGAATCTGATATCTTAAAGTCAGTACCATAATTTGAAGCAGACGTGATTATCTTTATGCCACGCTTCCTATACCCTGGCGCATCAAAATCACCATCTGATATTCTAGAGCCAATTACAACATCTACATTGTGTCTATATATGACATCCAATAGTATTGGTATTTGCTCTGGGTCGTGTTGTCCGTCCCCATCAAGTGTAGTGAGTGTATCGGCGGCATTCTGGCGCGCATAGTCAAAGAGTGATATTATTGCAGCCCCATACCCCTTGTTCTTTTTGTGAGATATGACTACAGCACCGGCATTTGTCGCTACCTGTGCAGTTTCATCAGTAGAGCCATCATTACATACTACCACACGGTCAACGTGTTTTTTGGCAAGCTCTACTATTTGACCTATCGTACCCTCGACATTATATGCAGGTATGCAGGCTAGCTTCAATGTATCTTTGTGTCAAGACATCTATCTAAATAGTTTGATCGCTGTATAATGCCATCATTCATCCCAACAGGCACACATGACGCAGACTGTGACTATACAACCCCCAGAAGAATTTTCACACACATAAATTCAAAGTTTTAATTTAAAGGCCGTTATGATAACGCATATAATTTAGACATTCGTGCCTGTGGGTACCATTTTATAATTTTGATCGAGTTGTCGTCGGATTTTTAGTTCTCACAATCTACCATTATTCTATTCTTCCTAATCCGAAACGTGATCGATTCTGGGTCTCCTAGCATGTCTAAAATCGGCTTTGGAATCCTACATGATTTTGTGTGACCATTAGAGCTTACACTGACTCGAAAGTCTGTCTCATCTTTTTTCCATCTTGTCATACATCCCATACGATATCTGACTATTTATGTGCACTCTTACAACAAGTATATCTTATGTGTACATATAACTATAAGCACGGCAGGATTGCTTAGCAAGGATAAAGCGACAAATTCAGAATCTGTATCTCTCGCCGGGATAGTGGGTTCAAATCTCACTTCTGTAACTACACTTGATTCTCTTTGGAATGTATTAACTTTGGAGGCATTTGGCGAAACGGCAAATTCGGTGCATTTACTAATTGATACTATACCTTGACATCTCATCACGGCTGATAAATTTGAATCATTTCTGGGGTCTGTAGTATCAAAATGGGCTTTGGTGTATAGTATATGATCACTCTAGCAATGTTTGATATTATGGGTATGATAGATTTTGACATATTTTGTCCATCCAAATGCGGAATTTATGGAAATCTGAAAGTGATTAAATCCTTTACAAACATGTACGATTCGTATAACAACCTCCAAAAAAATACCAAACATCAAAAAGAGATATTCGATCAGAAAGAGTTGATCTTGTACCTATTCTAATATTCAACAACCATGTGGCCACCAAACTGTAAAATCATCTATCTAATAGTGTCAAAATTCAGTTACGTTTAACTCAACAATTCAAATTCAGTACTCTTAAATTAAAATCACATTTAATTTTAGGAGATATGTGGGATTATCAATAATGAATGTATATGATGTGATTGCCCTTACCATACATAGTAATGATATGATGGTAGAGGGACGCACTGTAATGCAGAAACTAATCTACTTTAATTCAATCAAGATACCCACCATACAGATACAGTCATATGCACATCACTTTTACGGTCCTTTTAGTAGTGAAGTAGCTACGGCTCTAGAGGAAATGTTTGCACTCTCATACCTCAACAAAATTATTCATTCTGGATTTTATGATTCCTATACTTATCTGCTCACAGCAAAAGGAAAAAAATTCACCAGTAACCTGACTTTAGAACATCCAAAAGAGCATACACAGATTTCAAAGATCGTGAAAAAATGCAGAGAATTTTGTGAATTAAAACCAGAACCACTGTCCTTTGCAGCCAAGGCCCACCATATCTTGGTAAATACTAAAAAGACAAGAGGCAAATACAGCCGGAGTGACGTTCAAGATGTTGCAAAAGATTTTGATTGGAATATCTCAAAAAAGGATGTAAAGATAGGAATGTCACTTTTAGAGGAGTTGGGATTTGTCCAGACATTGCAAAAATGATTTTAGGTGCAAATCCATTAGGGAGATATGGTATGGAGTTATAGATATCACAGCTTGAAATTCGCATTCTAGGTATGATTGTATTTAGGAGGATATAATCAAACAGATTTCCCATGCACATATCATCTATCCCAGTACCATTCACATATGGTTTGAGCACACTATATTGAGCATTTCAGTTATTTGCTGGTATATTCCCCTAAATCCACAGCATATGGACGTAGAGACATGATAAAATATGATACTTGGCATCAAGTATATTTCCGGCCACCACCCCATATATGGTAGATGTCTAAAAAGATTGCAGTCGTACTAGGCACGCGTCCCGAGATAATCAAAATGTCGCCGGTAATCAGAGAGCTTGCAAGGCAAAAAATAAATCACTATACCATCCATTCAGGACAGCACTACTCATACGGCCTGGACAAGGTATTTTTTGAGCAGTTAAAACTGCCAAAACCAAGATACAAGTTAGAAGTCGGCTCGACATCTCCAGGAAAGCAGACAGGTTTGATTATTACATACTCTGAGAGAATATTTCAAAGAAACAGACCAGACATAGTTCTAGTGCAAGGTGATACCAATACGGTACTTGGAGCTACAATAGCAGCATGCAAGACAGGCATACCAGTAGGCCACATTGAAGCAGGGTTGCGAAGCTATGACAAGTCCATGCCAGAAGAACTCAACAGAATACTTGTAGACCACAGTTCAGATTATTTATTTGCCCCGACACCAGAGTCAAGAGACATTTTGCAAGGTGAGTCAATACCTAGAAAGAAAATATTTGTAACTGGGAACACCATAGTAGATGCAGTAATTCAAAATACCACACATGCAAAACCCGGCCCGACAGCAGGTATGAAAAACTATATCCTAGTATCATTACATAGACAGGAAAATGTAGATAATCCTGCAAGGTTTGCAAGGATAGCAAAGTCTCTAGGAATGGTTTCTCAAAAGTTTCAAATGCCAGTGATATATCCGATTCACCCTCGCTCAAAAAAGATGGCAAAAAAATTTGGCATTAATTTTGGGCAAGTAAAAGTGATTCCGGCAGTGGATTATTTTACATTTTTAGGAATGCAAAAAGGGGCAAGCCTGATAATGACTGATTCAGGCGGTGTCCAAGAAGAGGCATGCATACTAGGCATTCCGTGTATTACTCTGAGAGATAATACAGAGAGACCTGAGACTATTTCAGTTGGCTCTAACATGGTAGCAGGCACTACACCTGAGAAAATTCTAAGATGTGCAGGAACTATGATGAGAAATAACATAAAGTGGAAGAGCCCGTTTGGGAGAGGTGATGCTGCCAGGAGAATCATCAACATATTACAAGCCAAATAAACAGACCTTTGGGATATGTTACTGCTCTAGTGGAATGGCTCTAAAATAGGAATGATTCTAAGATAGGAATGATTCTAAGATGATAACTCTGGAGAGAAATAATTCTATAATGCTGGTTTGCAGAGGATAAAAATCTGAGTGGGATAATTAATTTTATGTAAATGATTCCAAATATAGTACACTCATGAGAGAGATAATACAGATAGGCAATAGGGATATGGCTAATGTGAAGCTGTAACCATGACATTATTAAGTGAGCCAAACATTTCCTCAGATATGCCCGAAATTAAGAGCTGGGATACTGTGTTTTTTGTAAAGGCGTTAAACCAAAACATTGGTGTAAGGATATACTATGAGGCAGACCCAGAAAAATGCAATATCACATACACTGGAAAGACAAAAGAGTTTGGTCTAGAAACTATCACATATTCTGATAACCCAGAAAAAGGATGCACCACCACATACACTTACGAGTTCAGTATAGTTACAAGCAAGCCATATTCTGTAGAGGAGAATGGGGAAAAATTCATCTGTATGGATATAAAGGCTGAAGCAGTCCAAAATACAGAGATTAAAAACTCGACCATAAAGTCATTAACTGGCCAAATCATTGATGATGGTAAAATACACCAAGATACTGTACGTATAAAATGTAGTTAGCTATTCAATGATAATAGTATATCATCTAGGTCATCGAATCTCTTCTTCCAAGTGTTTGCCCTTGCCTCAGAATCCACCATTTCAAGATATTTTGAATTATTTCGTAGTTTTAGTGCATCACGTACCTTTTGTGCAAACTCGCCTGGTGTGCTTGCCACAAGCGGGCACTTGTAGTTATTTACCTCTCTTATTGGTGTAGTTACAATGGGCTTTCCAAGTGCCATATACTCAAAGAGCTTTATCGGGGATGTGGAATTTGTGACATCACTTACCACAAATGGTAAAATGCACACATCAAAACATACTGCATAGTCAGGAAGTATGTCATATTTTTTGACTCCCAGATAATGGATGTTTTCATATTCATCAAGCCCGTTATTTCCCACTGTACCATCATAATCCCATCCAATCAAAACTATATGCCATGAAGGATTTTCCCGGGCAATTGTCTTTATCAGGGAATAGTCAATCCACTTTGCAACTGCGCCAAAATAACCCAATATCACACCTCCAGATTTTACAATACTTTGAAATTCTTTTGGCATTTCATCTGAATCTCTTTTTATGTGAAAGTGATCATAGTCAACTCCATTTGGGAGTAGATGAATCCCCGTGTTACGCACCTTTGCCACATTAGAGTATAGCTTGCCAGCAGTAGCAACTACTGCCATGCTATTTTTCATCATGTATGTGTGCCGCTCAATTACATCACCTTCTCTTAATCCACTTACATCAGGATGTATCTCATCAAGATAATCATATATGAGTACAGCCTTGCCTGAGAGTGCCTCAAGTTCAGGTACAGTTATCGTAGGGTGTGCACAGTGCACAAACATTAAAAACGAGTCAAGTGTATCAACTAATTCATCATACATATTAGTAAGGTATAGATTCTCTGAGAGTTTTTCAAAGCCATCTATATGATCGTATGCATTTGTGGTGCAATAAAAGTACAGCCAGTTATTTTGTGCAAGGTGCATTGCCATGTGTTGCGGCCTTTGAAGGAGTGGAATATTCCAATCTACCGCAGGTGGGTATATGATAACCCCCTTGACATCAGGATGTCTTTTGAGTATTGACTGGATCTCTGCATGTATTGTATCTTCTTTATCTTTCTGAGTATCATTTGTTTGTATATCGTTTTCCTTGTCTTTCTGTGTATCTTCCTTGCGTAGTGTATAGTCTACTATTTTTTCAATTATTTTTCCCCCCATATTACCTTGAAACTTTTTCTCATACAATTTTGTAAGCTTCCATGTCTTTGTATTGAGTAGTACATCTAGCCTGTTTTTCTCATACTGTAGTTTGTATTTGAGGTCTGCATTCTCTTTTTGTTCTGTATGTAGTGCTCGCTGTAATTGCTCAATGTTATCTTGCAGGGTAGTAGCATTATTCCTTGCAGAATATAGTTTATCATTTAGCTGCGCTATGAGTTTGTAGTTTTGTTCTGTCTTTACTCCAGATGAGTGTAATCTATTCATCAGGATATCAGCATCATGATAGTATGTTTTTCGTAATACTTTAGAGTCATCCTTTAAAATCTTGTAAAGTAATTTCAGCTTGGAATCTGCTGATATGATATTATGTGAGTGTCTTGCCACTACTACCTTGAGGTATCGCTGATCTGAGACTTGCTGAGAATCATCTCTTTTAAGTCCTGTATAGTCATCAAAGTATTTCAGGTGTGTCTCGCCAACAAACTGTTCCTTGACTATCTCTAGACCTGAAAATAATACTATATCATTTAGATTTTCACGCAATATCTCTAAACCCCATTGCCAGCTGCCTTGTGCTAGCGCCTTATCTCTAAATGTCATGTATGATATGCTAGTAGGATTTGGAACCATTACTATGATGAATTTTTTTGCAACAGAGGCCATTGTTTGCAGTGCAGATATGGCCTGCCAAGCATCAAAGTGCTCTAGAACACCAGAGTTCCACACTACATCATGCATTCCTACTACTTTGGACATATCAAACAAGTCAGAGTAGACAAATCTACCATCAAGGGAATTTTTTTTGTACAGTTTTTCTGCCTTGTCTAGTGCAATCTTGCTAAAATCAACTAGTGTTGTATTATATCCACGGGATGCAAGATGTGAGGAAATATGGCCACTACCACATCCTGCCTCTAGTATGCTAGTGCCACCCATTACTCCAAGACCAGATAAAATGGACTCTAACTCTGCGGCAACTTCAGTCTCACCGGCATCTGATTCCTCAGAGTACTGCTTTGCAATATCATCCCAAAGTGCCGGATTTTGCGAATCCGGCTGTGACACAAAATCCATATCCAACACAAATACATGCAAAATAATACTATACTTGTCTTGCTATTGAGTATTGGTGAATAGACTACCTGCTAGTCAGATATTTTTTTTGCCAACACAAAATAGTCTTCTTTGAAGGCTACTTTAAAATTGTCATGTGTTGCAAGCCATTCCTCAAAGGCACGATATACACCAGGGTATGAGCCTATCCCATAATCATCCACAAAGACATATCCATTTACCCGGACTAGCTCTGAGTAATGGTTTAGATCTTTTATTACATCATCATACTGATGAGAGCCATCTACAAAGAGAAGTCCAACTTTATCTCTGAATATGTGTGATATATCCTGAGAGTATGCAGTGATGGGAATACAAATACCATAAAGGTCTTGTTGGTGCATTAGTGTGGTATAGTGAAAATAGTTCCCCTTGGGGTTGTATGTCTCTTTTGCCGCAAATGAGAATGGGTCTATGCTGATTATCTTAGTTTGCATGTTAATTGTTTTGAGTATTTTTGCCAAAAGGACGGCAGTCTGGCCTATGTTTGTTCCAATTTCTATTATATAGTCATCTTTTTTCCAATCAAAGTTTTTGATGCATGTGCAAAGGCATGCAAGCTCCCATTCATCAAGCATGCTGGATTTAGAGTCAATGCACATCTCAAGAATTTCTTGGTCTAAAAAGAGTGATTCACCGTGTACAAATCTTGTAGAGTCTAGTTTTTGTTGTAATCCGGAGATCAACTCACATCTTTCCTCCTCAGATATCTTGGGTTTTAGATATTCGTAAAGGTCTTGATGTGATCCTTCCCATTGATCCTGTGCTGGTAGGTTTGCAACTTTGCCATCATCTTGGGAGACATCTTGGGAGACATCTTGGGAGACATCTTGGGAGACATCTTGGGAGACATCTTGGGAGACATCTTGGGAGACATCTTGGGAGACATCTTGGGAGACATCTTG
>JAPOPJ010000231.1 GCA_026712925.1 Nitrososphaerota archaeon | reverse complement strand
GTTTCAGCATCCCTTTAATTGGCTCATCATTGGCATTTGTCAATAAAATGATAAATTTATGCAGATCATTCCCATCTTGCAGTATTTTCTTGATTTCCAATTCTACTTTAACACCCATGGTGATTAATAGTGTACAGTTATAGTATAATAATCTGATCTATGGCAAAGTCTGTTGCATAACCCTGCCTGAGGCAGTCTTTACAAGGATGTTTTCTGTGCCTGAAAACAGAATTATGCAACAAAGTCCTATGGCAGGTTCTTCCACAATTCGAGACTTTTGGTAAATTCTCAACATTCCCAACAGAGCGAATCACATCAAGATACTCTAACATATCAAATCTGTTCTGTGGGCACTGGGTAATTTGAATTGTTTTAAGGGTATAATCAAGGGTATGAGCAAATATTGACAATATTAACATCAGAGAATTAAATTAGAAAAAGCCTCGAATTTGTGAGAATCGCCGTAATTAGATAGTTTTAAATTTCAGCATGTAATATGACTTTTTATGAAAGTAATGGTTGTCGGTCTTGCTATTCTCCTAGTCATGATGGCAGGTGTACCCATGATGGAGTCGTCATTTGCCCAGTCTGCCCCTCCAATGCCTAATGATGAGGATGGCGAACACGAGGGAAAGACATGTCCCTTTACTGGCAAGAGTACAGCAGTAAACTATTTCACAAACTCTTAGATTTTTGTATCTGTTGATATTGCAAGAGTAATTGTTACTGTTTGAGGTTTATCAAATAGACAACAAAATCTCCCTTTCCACGACTTGCAAACTTTGCAATTTTTGCCATGAATCCATATTTTTTATCACGCAGTTTCACAATACTTCCTGATTCATCTTTAGGGAGTCTTGTTGCCACGCCATCATGCCACTGTCCTGTAATGTTTCCCTTTATAGTGCATGCGGCAAGCTTTACATCTTGGTTGTTGCTTAGCCGTTTTACCTTTCCTGTACTTTGCCGAGTAACCACGTATAATGTGTTATTTTGTAGTACAAACCATACTGGTGTCCTTACTACACTACCGTCTTTTTTGTATGTCTCAAGGGAGATGTATTTCTCATCTTTCAAGTCTTGGATTTCGGCCATATAGTATGGTGTGTGGTTGATTAATTTAGATTTAGCGTACGGCATTCCTGTAAAGCTATTTAGCACGGGGAAATTTCTCTCATATATTGGAGTATCTGGACTCATTTCTGATTTGGATTTCAGAGTTGATATCACAGCATCTGTATGAAGGTGTGTTTCTAGCAGCACTAATTGAGACTATAATTCCACCAATTCCTACCTTGGCAGTATTTCCAACGGCAGGATTCATAGCATCTCAGAATGGTTTACCTTTACAGAATGTAATAGTAATGATATTTCTAGGTGCTACTGGTGCAACTGTTGGAACTACTGGAATTTATCTGGTTGCACTAAAGCTTGGTAGGACAATACTGCTAAGGTATCTCAAATATGTAAAAGTCTCTGAGAAAAAACTAGAACGTGTAGAGGCATGGTTTGAAAAGTATGGTGAAAAGGCTGTATTTCTGGGAAGGATGGTTCCAGTAATGCGGGAGATGATATCGGTTCCTGCTGGGTTACTTCAGATGAGGATTGTAAAGTTTGTAGTGTACACATTTGCTGGTTCTTGTGTATGGGCTGCCGGGACAATTCTGGCAGGCTATTATTTTGGTGAGAGTCTCGGGCTTGGAGCGCATATCTAAAGACATGAATAATATATATTGGTTTTATTTGGAGTAAATGGGAATAGTTACGATAAATGGGTAATGCTGAAAATGATGTGATAATATGCTCAAATCTGTCCTTGGCGAAATTCTTATATCAGCGTATGTGAAATCTGATTCATGTAGGCTTTGGTTGTAATAATGGGTCTTTTTGCAGTGCG